>JAFGLK010000104.1 GCA_016928125.1 Anaerolineae bacterium | reverse complement strand
GCTGGGGCGATTTGAGCTTTGAGTTCTCCATCGAGCGAGCCAAGCAACTGGCGCAAGAGATTCGCGCCTTCCGGCCGGATGTACTGCTCACTCACCATGGCCCTGATCCAGTGAGTATGGACCATGACACCACCTGGCGGCTGGTGATGCGCGCAGTCCAAATGGCCAGCGCCCCAGGGCTGGAATCCGAGCTCGAGCCGATCCGCCGCGGGAAGGTCTTCCTCTTTGAGGCCACCGTGCCCCTGACCGAGCTCGAGGGGTTCAACCCCGATATCTATGTGGACGTCACCGAGGTATGGCCGGTCAAGCTGGAGGCGTTACGGGCCTACGGGCGCGCCCAGGGCTTCCTGGTGCCATGGTACACCGATGTGGCCAAACGCCGCGCCTTCCAGGCCCAACGGCTGGGCGGAGGCCCGAAGGTCGAGTACGCCGAGGCCTTTGAGCGTACGACCCCTTGGGTGGGGGGCTATCTGCCAGCATAGAGTGCGTCGCATCGCGGGCGGGGGGAGGCCGAGGGCTGACGAGCCTTGGCCTCCTCGAGGAGTATCACGACCCAGGTTGGCGCCCGCAGGATACGTGAACCTCGCCGGCCGCAGGTGGCCTATCCGCCGCCCAGCAAGGTTTGCAGGACAGCGCAGACCTTAGTATACTAGAGGAAAAAGGTCAAGTTTTAGCGAGTGGAAGGGATATCCGCGTGCCATGATGTTTCCGATGTTCAATCCAATCTACTATCTCTTTGCGCTGCCGGCGCTGCTGCTGGGCTTTTACGCCCAATACAAGGTTCGTTCGGCCTACACCAGATATGGACGCGTTCGCAATCGGGCCAACCTGGGCGGCGTCGAGGCTGCCCGCAGGCTCCTGGCCATCAATGGCCTAACCAATGTGGGCGTCGAGCGGACGCCGGGCCAGCTTTCGGATCACTATGATCCGCGGCGCAAGATGCTCTTTCTGTCCGACGGCGTCGCGGGCTCGCCCTCAGTCGCCTCGCTGGGCATCGTCGCGCATGAGGTGGGCCACGCTGTCCAAGACCACCGTGACTATCTGCCGCTGCAGTTGCGCGCCGGACTCGTGCCCGTGGTGCAGTTGGGGTCCTGGCTTGGGCCGATCATTTTCATCCTGGGCATGTTCCTGGCTACCCCGAATCTCTCTCTGGTGGGGCTGTTGCTCTTCTCCGGCACGCTGGTCTTTGCGCTGGTGACGTTGCCGGTGGAATTTGACGCCAGCCGGCGCGCCGTGGCGATGCTCACCGAGGGCGGCCTGATCGGGGCGGACGAGAAGAAGGGGGTGCAGGCGGTACTGCAGGCCGCGTCCCTCACCTATGTGGCGGCCGCGGTGCAAGCGCTCTCCACCATCCTGTACTATCTGTCCCTGCTGGGCGGGCGACGACGTAACGATTGAGCGATGCGGCACGATCCCTGCGCCGGTTGCGGCGCAGGGCAAGATTGGGGCGATATGGCGCAAGCGAGCACAAACCTACTCGACCTCTCGTTCCCCGAGTTGGTGCAACTGGTCGTCGACTGGGGACAGCCTCGCTTTCGAGCGACGCAGATCTGGCGCTGGATCTATCATACCTTGACCGACGATCCAGCGGAGATGGTCAATCTACCCAAGGAAATGCGCCAGCGTCTGCAGCAGGAGACCTACATCGGACGGCTGATCCCAGTCGACCGGCAGGTCGATGCGCAAGAGTTGACCGAGAAGGTCCTCTTTGAGACCAGCGACGGTCAGTTCTTCGAGACCGTGCTCATGCGCTATGCCAACCGCAATACGGTCTGCGTCTCGTGCCAGATTGGTTGCCCGGTCGGCTGTACCTTCTGCGCGACCGGTCAAGCGGGCTTTGTGCGCGACCTGACCACCGGCGAGATCACCTCGCAGGTGTTGCACTTTGCCCAGCAGCTGCAACAGGAGAATGCCCATGTGACCAACGTGGTCATGATGGGCATGGGCGAGCCGATGCTCAATTTCGACGCGGTCTGGCGCGCGATTCTGAACCTCAACGATCGCGAGGGGCTGGCCTTGGGGGCGCGCCGCTTCACCATCTCGACGGCGGGCATTGTGCCAGGCATCGAACGCATGGCCCGCGAGTCGCTTGAGGTCGGACTGTCGATCTCCTTGCATGCGCCCACCGATGGGCTGCGAGACCGGATTGTGCCCATTAACCGGCGCTACCCCCTGTCGCGCCTGCTGCCCGCTGCGCGCTTTTACGTCGAGCGCACCGGCCGGCGAGTTACATTTGAGTACGCTCTGGCCAAGGGGCTGAATGATTCGGAAGAGCACGCGCGCCAGACGGCCAAGCTCCTGCAGGGGCTGTTATGTCACGTCGATCTGATCCCGCTCAATCCCACACCGGGCTGCGATTTTGAGCCCGCACCTCGTGCGACGGCCCTCCGCTTCCAGGAGATTCTGGTCCAGCAGCGTATTCGCACCACGGTTCGGCTGCGGCGCGGCCAAGATATCCAGGCGGGCTGCGGCCAGTTGCGCGGGCGCCGGCTACAATCCGAGCGTTAGGAGTCTGCGAGTGTCCGAATCGCGCGAGGTGCTGATTGCGCCCTCCATCCTGTCAGCCGATTTTGCGCGCCTGGGCGAAGAAGTCCGCGAGGCCGAGGCGGGTGGCGCTGACATCATCCATGTGGATGTGATGGATGGGCATTTCGTGCCCAATCTGACCGTGGGGCCACTGGTGGTGCAGGCGCTGCGCCCCATCACGGACCTGCCGTTGCACGTGCATTTGATGGTCGAGGAGCCCGAGCGCATGATCGACAGCTTTTGCGCCGCGGGGGCGAATCTCATCACCGTGCATGTGGAGACCTGTCCTCATCTGCAGCATACTTTGGACCAGATCCTCGCGGGAGGCGCTGAACCTGCCGTCACCCTCAACCCGGCCACTCCCCTTGCGATGCTCGAGGAAGTGCTCGACCAAGTGATGGCGGTACTCGTGATGACGGTGAACCCGGGGTTCGGCGGTCAGGTACTGATCCCCTCAGCCCTGGAAAAGGTGCGTCGCCTGCGGCGGTGGCTGAACGAGCGAGGCTCGCCGGCGCAGATTGAAGTGGACGGGGGCATCCACGAGGGGACCCTTACGGCAGCAGTTCAGGCAGGCGCGGACATCCTGGTCATGGGCTCCGCGATCTATGCTGATCCCCGAGGGCCCCGGCGGGCCGTCGCGCACTACAAAGGGCTCTTAGAAAGCATCAAGCCAGCCCGAGGATGATGGACTGGCCTGTGGGACTTGCTGAGAGGCTGGCGTTATTTGGATTGCTTGCTCAGCGTGCGCAGGCACCGGGTGCACACCCGGATTTGGCGCGTCTCGCCATCGATCAGCGTCGTCACCTTCTGGATGTTCGGACGCCAGCTTCGATTGGTGCGCCGCTTCGAATGGCTCACATTGTGACCAAACTGGCGCCCCTTGCCACAGATCTCACATACAGCCATGTATCAGGTCCCCTTTCCCTCAGTCAGAGTGCGATTTTGGGTGAGTTTACACATGTCGTGACCCACCGATAGCCGGTGGCCACGGGATTTGCCTTTGATGCGCGAGATATGATACCATGAACAGGATATATCGCCAAAAAGGAGCGGTGAGGAGAGACGCATGAGCGCAGAGTCCACACTGGGCAAGGTCAAGGTGGCTCCCAGGGCTATTGCCAGCATCGCCAGCGAGGCTGTGCTGCGCTGTTATGGGGTGGTAGGCATGTCTGCAGCCACGCTCCGCGATGGCATTGCAGAAGTGCTGCAGGTACATCACTATCACCGCGGCGTGGACGTGCAGATCGTCGATGAGCAGATCGTGGTCGATCTCTATGTCGTGATCGAGTACGGGACGCGCATCTCGGAGGTGGCACAGAACGTGATGGAAAGCGTCAAGTTTGCCCTCGAGCATGCTCTCGGCATGCCGGTGGCCAAGGTGAATGTGCATGTCCAGGGCCTGCGCATCAGCGAAAATGGCTAGCAAGGGCATGAGACAAGCGGGTGGAGGGCCATCGTTGTGAGCACAGGAGCGGCTGTGGCCGACGGTTCCAAGCTGGATGGGTGCCCGATGAGGGGCACTCGGCCGCCTCCGGGCGCCGCGAGCGAGTTGGATAGCGCCGAGCTGCTGGGTGCATTGCAGGCTGCGAGCGCCTGGCTGGATGCCCACCTCGAGGCGGTGAACGCCCTGAACGTTTTTCCCGTGCCCGATGGCGATACCGGAACGAATATGTCGCTCACCATGCGCGCCGGCCTGGCTGAGGTGGGCAGCCACGATCATGCCTCGGCTGGCGAGTTGACACATTGGGTTGCCCAGGGGGCCTTGATGGGCGCGCGTGGCAACTCTGGCGTGATCCTGTCCCAGATCCTGAGAGGGCTGGCGCGCAGTCTGGATGAAAAGGCCCGTGTCTCAGCCAGCGATCTGGCCCAAGCGCTCAAGGAGGGCGTGGTCACAGCCTACAAGGGCGTGATGAAGCCCGTCGAGGGCACCATCCTGACGGTGGTTCGAGAGGCGGCCGATGCCGCCTGCGACGCCGTCGCCATGGGCGGCAACCTATTGGAGGTGCTCGATCACACCGTCTCCGAGGCGCGTTCGTCGCTGGCGCGCACGCCACAGCTGCTCTCGGTCCTCGCCGAGGCAGGCGTCGTGGATGCCGGCGGCCAGGGGCTGGTGCTCATTCTGGAAGGCATGCTCAAGTATCTGCGCGGCGAGTCCGTAGCCGCGAGCAGCACGCCGTTGACCGGGGTCGTGCATGCCCACGCCGCTGAGGGCGAGTATGGATATGACACCCAGTTCATCATCAAGGGGACAGACCTGGATGTGGTCGTAATTCGCACGCGCATCGCCGAGATGGGCGACTCGGTCCTGGTGGTGGGAGACGATCGGATCGTCAAGGTGCACGTGCACTCGGACCATCCGGGCGATATTCTGGAGTATGGCCTGGGGTGTGGCCAGCTCGATGAGGTGATCATCGAGAACATGCAGTTGCAGTACGAGCAGTTCAGGGCGGCTGCGGCCTCCAAGGCCACGGTTGCCGGGCTCCAGAGCAGCGCGCCGCCCTCGACGCAGGTCGGGGCGGGAGGCGAGATCGCAGTGATCGCCGTGGCCTCAGGAGACGGCCTTGTGCGCGTCTTTGAGAGCCTGGGGGTGGATGCGGTTGTGCCCGGCGGCCAGACGATGAACCCGAGCACCCTGGACCTCCTGACGGCCGTAGACCGTGTCGCCGCAGGCAAGGTGATCCTCCTGCCCAACAACGGCAACATCATCCTGGCCGCCAATCAGGCCAGGGAGCTCTCGGCCAAGCAGGTGGCTGTGGTACCCACCAAGACGGTGCCACAGGGCGTCTCGGCGCTCCTGGCGTTCAGTGGCCAGGCCGATCTGGACGATAACGTCAGGCTCATGGCAGAGGCGAGCGCCAACGTCGAGACGATCGAGATCACCCGCGCTGTGCGCACCACGCAGATCAACGGCCTCTCGATCCTGGAGGGGCAGTTCATCGGCTTGGTCAACGACAATTTGGTGATGGTGGCCGATGATCTCACGAGCTTGGCCATGGGCCTGCTGGAGCACATCGCGGCAGACCAGTTCGAGATCGTGACGATCTTCCGTGGCGAGGATGTATCGGAGCAGGAAGCCCAGGCTCTGGCAGACTCGGTCAGTGCAGACTATCCCGATCTGGAGATCGAGGTCCTGGACGGCGGTCAGCCGCATTACTACTTTATCATCTCGGCCGAGTAAGCGGGAGCGGCGGGTGTCTGAGAGTTGCGCGAGACGGGCTGTATCCGCGGCTTGGGTGCAGCGACGTCCTGGGCCGGACAGGAGTGGAACATGGCGAATGCCAGGGTTGTTACCGATTCAGCGGCAGAGCTCGATCCTGGGGTCGCTGAAGAACTCGGTATCACCGTCGTCCCGTGGCGGATTCGGACCGGCGAGGAGATTGTGCCCGATGGGCCGGGGCTCCGCAATGCATCGTTCTACGGCAAAAGGGCCAGAGGAAGATCCTCGTTGTCGGCTCTGCCGCCCACGGCCGGAGATTTGACGCGAGTCTACGAGAGGCTGGCCCGCGAGACAGAAGAGATCGTTTCCATCCATCCTTCGCCTCAGCTGGCACCCTTGGTGCGCATCGCCAACGAGCTCCGGCGAAGCTTTACCGGGCGTTGCCGTATTCATGCACTCAATGGCCAGTTCATGTCCCGGGCGCTGGGCCTCCTGGTGGTCGAGGCAGCCAAGGCCGCAGCCGCAGGGATGCCCGGCGAAGACATCGCGCGCTGGGTCAATGGGCTCATCCCCTATGTGTATCTCGCTTTCTACGTGGACGCGCCCCGAAAGGTTGTGCGCCCCAATGCCTCGGTGGATATGGAAGAGTGGGGCGGCACCGCCACCTTCACGCCGCTCTTGCTGATCGAGGAGGGCGAGATCGTCCCTCTGCTCCGCTCGCGCCGGCGGGGGACGCCCGTCGAGCGCCTGGTGGAGTTCGTGACCGAGTTCGAGGGGCTCAGGCATGTGACCGTGATCCATGCCGGCCTGCGCGAGGAAATCGATCCGCTCAAAGCGCAGCTCAGCGAGGCCCTTCCGGATCTGGCATTTGAGGAGCACATCTATGGGCCTGTGCTTGCGTCTCGCATCGGCGCGGACGCCATCGGCGTGGTCGTGTTTGAGGCCAGCCCATGACCTGAGCCCGCGGCTCTTCAGAGGCCCCTCCTGTTCGAACCAACCCATTTCACCAGAATGAGGATTATGTCATCTTCATACGACAAGTTGCGCCGTATTCTGTTGCTGGAACGAGAGCAGTCCTTTCGCAATCGGGTCGTGATCGGGGGTCTGGGCCGCTTTCTCGCCTACTGGGCCAGAGAGGCGCGCACAGAGGTGACCGTTCAACCGACATCGGTCGATGATGTTTTGGAGACGCTCGAGAGCTATGAGAGCATGTCCTTTGGCGACCGCTCCCGAGCCATCGGGCATGTGCTGGAGCTGATCGGCGAGGGCGAAGGCAGCCAATCCCTTCGCCACAAGCCGGCGCCTGCCCCACCCGCGCCGCTACAGAGCGACGAAGAGATGTCGGCCGACGCCCCCACGCCCGAGCAGAGCGAGCCCTTCCACGCCTCGGCCACGCCTCAGGCCGTACCTCCCGAGGGGGACAGCGGCCAGGCCGGCGAGGACGCGCTCGAGACGCCCCCGCCCTCTGACCCCGATGGCAACGTAGCCGAGGAGCGCGCGGCGGCCCCCTCAGAGAGGGCACCCTCTCTGAGCGATTCCGTGACCACTCTCAAGGGCGTCAGCACCGTCAATCAGCGACGGCTGGCCCGCCTGGGCATCCACACCATCCGCGATATGCTCTATCATCTCCCTCGGCGCTATGACGATTTCGGTCATCTCAAGACCATCAATCGGCTAGAGCTGGGCGAAGAGGTCACCGTCGTGGGCGTGGTGCGTGCAGTCAAGACGCAGCGCACGCGCAGTGGCAAGGCCATCGTGCGGGTGACTTTGAGCGATGGCACGGGCGCGATTGAGGGCACCTGGTTTGGCCAGCCCTACCTGGCCCGTCGCTTTCGGGTCGGCAGCGAGGTGGTCTTTAGCGGCAAGATCGAGCAGTACCTCGGTCGCCTGCTCTTTGCGTCGCCCGAGTGGGAGCCGCTGCAGCGCGACCTGCTTCACACGGGCCGCCTGGTGCCCGTCTATCCGCTGACCAAGGGAATTGGCGCGCGTTGGCTCCGCCGCCTGATGAAGCGCACCCTGGATCTGTGGGTGCCCAAGATCGTCGATCCGCTGCCCAGATCGATCCAGGAATCGGCGG
>JAFGLK010000593.1 GCA_016928125.1 Anaerolineae bacterium | reverse complement strand
GCGAGCCGGGCGCTGCTGGAGGGGATCGGCATCGCCGGCGAGATCCTGCACACGCCGGGGCATTCCGACGACAGCGTCTCGCTGCTGCTGGACGAGGGCTCGGCCTTCACCGGCGACCTGACGGCGCCCGAATACATCGGCCTGGAGGATCCGCAGGTGGTGCGGGCGAACTGGCGCAGGCTGCGCGAACGCGGCGCCCGGCGCGTGTATCCGGGGCATGGGCCGGTGCGGGGGATTGAGGCGTACGGGTGAGCGGGAAGGCGCCGGGCATCCTTTCCCAAGAAACAAACCGACGCCGAGCTGCCTATTGGGCAGCTCGGCGCCGGTACCGCCCGGCTCGGCAAGGGGGGAGAGGAGAGCAGGGCGGGAGCATGGCAGGTCTAGCTCATATGGTGCTCGTGCCCCTCGGCGGCTTGGTCGTCGCCTTCCCGAGCCTCTTGCAGATAGCGCTCCGGGTCCCGATCAAAGGCCGCCTTGCAGCCTCGGGCGCAGAAATAGTACGTCTTGCCCTTGTATTCGCTGGTGGCTACCGCCGTCTTGGGGTCCACCTCCATGCCGCACACCACGTCTCTGGCCATCGTCACAATTCCTCCAAATCGCCGCGCATCAGCTCGAAGGCGTCTCGATCGATCTCGCCCGAAGCATAGCGCCGCGCGAGTGTATCGAGTGGCCTCTCGGCTCTTATCTCATCGGCTTGCTGGCCGCGGATTGGAAAGAGCGCCCTGACGCCCATGACGCCCAGGGCGATCCACCCGATCCACAGCAAGGCCAGACTCAACATCATCATCGTCTCATGCTCCAACGCCTATCGGCGGCGACCATGCCGAGCTGGAGCTCGGCGGTCCACGGGCGCGTTCAGTCCAGATCGGCGCGCATGCTCAGGTACTCTTCGCGGGTGATCTCGCCGCGGGCGTAGCGTTGCGCCAGGATCTCGCGCGCCGTTGGCGCCACATCGCGCGCCGTTGGCGCCACATCGCGCGCCGTTGGCGCCTGGCCGTGGGCGGTGCTGCTGCCTGCCGACGCGGAGCGCCGCACGAGCCACACCACCAGCACGATCACCGCCGCGACGACCAGCAGGAAGAGAAACAACCCAAAGAGCCCGCCCAGCAGGCCCCAACCGCCCATCATCCCGAATCCGTTGAAACCGTGCATCATCTTGACCGATCTCCTATCGCTTGTAGGGCCACCCCCAGTGGGTCAGCTCACACGTCCGGCGCTGGGGGTGCGCCTCATGCTTACAGCCCTATGATAGCATCGGCAGGTCAAGATTCGATCAAGATTGGCTCAAGATCAGATCAAGCCTGGGGTGAGATGGCTGGGGATGCGCCTGAAGCGCTAGCGTGGGGCGCTCGGCCGGGCCATGGGCACGGTAAAGCGGAAGGTGCTGCCCTGGCCAAGGCCGGCGCTGGCGGCGCTGATCTGGCCGCCGTGGGCCTCCACCAGGTGTTGGGCGATGGTGAGGCCGATGCCCGAGCCGCCGCCCACCCGCGCGCGCGAGCGGTCGACGCGGTAGAAACGCTCGAACAGGTGGGGCAGGTGCTCGGGGGCGATGCCAATGCCGTCGTCGCGGACGGCGATCTGCACCAGGCCGTCCTCCGGGCGGGCGACGATGCGCACGTGGCCGCCGGGCGGCGTGTATTGCAGCGCATTGCCCAGCAGGTTGACCAGCACCTGGGTCAGGCGGTCGCGGTCGCCCAGCACGCGGGGCAGATCGGGCGGGATCTCGCGCGTCAGCGCCAAGCCCTTGGCCTCGAATTGGGGCGCCAATCGCTCGACCACCCCGGCGACCAGTTCCGCCACGTTCAAGGGCTGCAGATCGAGGACGACAGCGTGTTCCTCCAGGCGGCTCAGCTCCTGCAGGTCGTCCACCAGGCGCTGCAGGCGGTCGGCCTCGTCATAGACTCGGCTGTAGGTGCCGGCATCCGAGGGGAGCACGCCATCCAGCAGGCCCTCCATGTAGGCCTTGATGGCGGTCAGGGGGGTGCGCAGCTCGTGGGCCACGTTGCCGATCAACTCGCGGCGGCGCGTCTCGGTCTGATCGAGCAGCGCCGCCAGCCGGTTAAAGCTCACCGCCAGGCGCTCGAGCTGGTCCAGCTCCTCCAACGGACGGCCCGGATCGGCCAGGGCGATGCGCTGGCGGTAGTGGCCCGCCGCCATGTCTCGGGTGATGGCACGCATCTCCTCGATGCGGGCGACGACGCGCCGGCTGACGTAGAGGCTCAGGCCGATGGCTGTGACGCTGGCCAGCGCCGCGGCGATCAGCCCCGATTCGAGCAGGGCGCGCCGAAAGTTGGCGTACAGGTCCGCCCCCAGCGCCTCGGCCTGGCCCATTTCGGCCATCATGGCCAGCAGATGGCGCTCAAAGGCCAGCGGCATAAAGGCCTCGGCCGCGGTGGCGAGCACCACGGCGCCTACGGCCACGATGAGCAGGTAGGTGAAAAAGAGCTTCCAACGCAGGCTGCGCCGCGCCGCGCGCCAAAGCCTCATGCTGCATCCCCCTCAAAGCGATAGCCCACGCCGCGCACCGTGGCGATGGGCTGCGCGGGGGCCAGCTTCTGGCGCAGGTTGCCGATATGCACGTCGACCACGCGCTCTTCGCCGTAGAAATCGTGGCCCCACACCCGCTGGATGAGTTGGGCGCGGGTGAGCACCCGGCCAGCGTTCTCGGCCAGGGCCAGCAACAGATCGAACTCGGTGGGGGTCAGCTCAACCAGGGCGTCCGCCACCCACACCTGGCGCGCGTCGCGATCGATGCGCAGCCCCTGGAACGTCAGGGCAGGCTCGACCTCGTCCGAGGCGTTGAGGCGGCGCAGGGCGGCCTTGACCCGGGCGACCAGCTCGCGCGGGCTGAAAGGTTTGGTGACATAATCGTCGGCGCCCAGCGAGAGGCCCACCACCACGTCGGTTTCCTCGGCGCGGGCCGTGAGCAGGATCACATAGGCGTTCGATTCGCGGCGCAGTTGGGCCAGCAGATCGAGGCCGTCCAGCCCCGGCAGCATGATGTCGAGCACCAGCACGTCTGGCTGCAGGGTGCGCGCGGCCCTCAGCCCCGTCGGGCCGTCGGCGGCGGTCTCCACCTGGTAGCCTTCACGCTCCAGGTAGGCCCGCACCAGCTCGCGCACGGCGTATTCGTCGTCCACCACGAGGATCTTGGGCGGCATGGGCCTCCCTTCGTATGCCCGGCGGACTGTCCCCCCCAAGGCAAGCGGGCAGCAACGTCCCAAGCATGCTGCGCCAGGGGCGCCTTGGCTCACGTCGAACCCGTGTCATCCGATGGGACGCGCCCCTCTGGAGGTGTCCCCTGTTGTGCTCTGGGAGAGTGCATCGTGGGCAGCGAGCGCGCCCACAACTCGCTGTTGCACAGTTTCTTGGGTCGTGGCTATCGCACCTACATCATACCACTCAAGTCAACCAAGAGCTACCGCTTGCTTGTCTTGCCCTGAAAAGAGCGTAGAATGGCCAGTGTGCCGGCTGGCGGTTCTCGATGCCCCGCCGCGGATGCAGGCCGGCCCGGTAGATGCAAGAGTCGGTTGTCGCTGAGAGTGCCAAGGGAGGCCGTCCATGACGCATGAGATGGGTTCTCACAGACTGATGGGGTTGCTGAACCAGGCAATCGCGCGCGAATTGCAGGTCTCCATACAGTACATGTTCCAACATTCCATCGGATCGGGCCAGACGGCGGCGGCCTCCGGCCGAACGCCGTCGGCCAGGCGAGCCAAGTTCGTCGCGAGCCATTCGCCGATCTTCTGGCCGGGCGCCACGCTGCGCAAGGTGGCCATCGCTGAAATGCGGCACGCCGAGGCGATTGTGGAGCGGGTCGTGCATATGGGTGGCGAACCGACCACACAACCGGGCCCGATCACCATCGGCGAGACCGCGGAAGAGATGCTCCAGAACGACAGGGAGCAGGAGCAGGAGGCCATCGCGCTCTACAGGCAGATCATCGGCGTGGCGCAGGAGGAGCAGGATGAAACCACGCTGATGCTGTTCCAGCGCATCCTGTCGGAGGAAGAGAGCCATCATCGCATCTTCTCGGAGTTGCTTGCCGAGGAGTGAGTCCATCGCTGCCATGGAGCGCCAAGCTCCAGCTTGGCATCTCTATCGCAGAGCGCCGCCGCCCAGGGCGCAACTCGAGCGGCCAGATTGGGCCTGAGCCGCCGAGGGCGCTGTGGGCCTGGGCCCGGACACATGGAAAAGGGGAGGCGACATGCTGGACATCTTGATTCGCAACGGCTGGCTGGCCGACGGCACAGGCAACCCGACCTATCCGGCGGACGTAGCCATCGAGGGCGACCGGATCGTGGCCATCGGGCCTTTCCCGGGCGCCACGGCGGAACGGATCATTGACGCCGCGGGCAAGATCGTCTGCCCGGGGTTCATCGACGTGCACAGCCACACCGACTGGTCGATTCACGCCAACCCCGAGGCGCAGAGCACCATCCGCCAAGGGGTGACCACCGAGGTGGTGGGCAACTGCGGCTATAGCAATGCGCCCCTCACCCCGCTGAGCCGGGCGGGCATCGAGGCCAAGGTGCGCGACTATGGCTACGATGGGCCGATCGGGTGGAGCTTGTTCGGGGAGTATCTGGAGGCGGTGGGCGAGATGGGCACCTCTTGCAACCTGGCCTATCTGGTGGGCCACAACACGCTGCGGGAGGCGGCCGGCGTGCGCGGTGAACGGGTCAGCGCCGATCAGCTGATCTTCATGGAGGCCATGGCCCGCGAGGCGCTGGAGGCGGGCGCGCTGGGACTCTCGACGGGGTTGGAGTTCGAGCCCGGGCGCGTGGCCAGCACCGAGGAGGTGCTGCGCCTGGCGCAGATCGCGGGCGAGTATGGCGGGATGTATGCCAGCCACATCCGCAACCGCGACGCCCACCTGCAGGCCTCGGTGGACGAATTTCTCGACATCGTGCGGCGCAGCGGCACGGTGGGCGAGATCTCGCATCTGAACGTGCGCCACAACACGGGCGCACCGGAGGGCGCCTGGGAGCGCGCCGTGGGCACCATGGCCCAGGCCCGCCGCGAGGGGCTGGATGTGATGGCCGACACCACGCCCTTCCCCGATGGCATCGGCCAGCTCGCGGCCATCCTGCCGCCCTGGATCAAGGCCGACGGACCGGCTCGCGCCGCCGAGTGGATGCGCGATCCGGCGGTGCGCGCGCGCCTGCGCACCGATTGCGATCGCTACTGGCGCTTTATCCATCGTGGAGAATGGCATCGTGTGCGCATGGCCAAGAGCGATCTCTTCCCCGAGCTCTCTGGCCTGAGCTTCCCCGAGATCGCCGCGCTTTGGGGCAAGGACGAGTGGGACTGCTGCTTTGACATCCTGGCCGCCTATGGCGAGCGCATGGACAGCCTCTTTGTGGTCGGCCTGCTCAAGACGGAGGAACTGCTGGCCAAGATGACGGGCCATCCGCTCTTCAACCTGGCCGTGGATGGCTTTACCAGCAGCATCGACCCCTCCTTCACCATCGCCTGCCCGCACCCGATCCACTTTGCGGGCATGATCCACTACTTGACGTACCACGTGCGCGAGCGGCGGACGCTGCGCCTGGAGGACGCCATCCGCAAGATGACCAGCATGCCCGCCACCCACTTTGGCTTGGGGCTGCATGGGCGCTTGAGCCCCGGCTACTATGCGGATGTGGTGGTGTTCGACTGTGATGCTCTGGATGACGTCTCCAGCGTGGCCGAGCCGGTGGCGTACGCGCGCGGCGTCGAGCATGTGCTGGTCAAGGGTGAGCTGGTGGTGGACGCGGGCGAACACACCGGCGCGCGGCCCGGGCGCAGTCTGTTGCGCGGGTAGCCTGGATCCCCTGAAGGTGGCGGCCATGGCCCGCAAAGCGGAGGAACGGCTGGATCACAGGATCTGGCAAAGTGCCCCGCGCAAGCAGCTCACCTGCGTGGCCAGCCTCGTCGCGCGAGCGCACGCTGGCCAACCTGCGCGCCGGGCTGCTGCCCAGATGGGACACGAGGTGTAGCCATGCCATCCGACCTACTCGACCGACTGGCCACCGGCGAGATCCTGGTCTGTGACGGGGCCACGGGCACCATGTTGTACGCCGGCGGTTGCGGCCCAGGCGACTGCCCCGAGGCCTGGGCGCTGGCGCACGACGAGGTCTTGCGCAAAGTGCATCGGGCCTATATCGCCGCCGGCGCCGACGTGAACCTGACCAGCACCATCGGCGGGAATGCGCTCAAGCTGAACAAGTACGGTCTGGGGAACCAGACCCGGGCCATCAGCCGGGGCCATGCCGAGCTGCTGGGCGAGGTGATCGCGGCGGAGGC
>JAFGLK010000592.1 GCA_016928125.1 Anaerolineae bacterium | reverse complement strand
GCCCAGCACCTGGGTGTATTGCACACCCGCCACCCAGCGGGCAAAGTCAAAGGCGTGGATGCCCACCCAGCCCATGGTGCTGCCATACTTGGCACGGTCGGCGTACCAGGTCGGCCGGGTCGTGCCCCAGCGGTACGACTTTTGCCCGCTGATGAGATAGGGCCGCCCGATGAGGCCCTCGGCCACCAGGTGATGCGCCGTCCAGTAGGGCGCCCTATAGCGGATGGGCAGCATGAGGCTGTACTGCACCTTTTGGGCGGCCAGAGCGGAGCGGAGCCTTTCGATGTCGTCCAAGTCCTGAGCGGCCGGCTTTTCCGAGAACACATGGCAGCCGCGCTCGATGGCGGCGAGCGCCAGAGGGGCATTCAGATCATAGCGTCCCGCGACGACCACGATCTGGGGATCCTCCTGCTCGAGCATCTCGCGCCAGTCCTCGTAGGCCTTGGGCGGCTCCCCCGCGCCGGACGCCCCGTCCAGACGCCACATGTCCTCCTGGGGAAAGGAAGGCGCGTAGGCCGCATAGCGGACCTGCGGGTAGTGTCGCAGTTCATCTAGCACCAGGTGCACATGTCCGGTGGCCCCAGCGAAAACCAGTTTCAGATCCATGACCTACTCCACCTCGAACATGGTTGTCATCCAATGGTAGAAATTGTCGCCCGAGTCGACCAGATGGCGGTAGAGCCGCTGCATCAGCTCGCGGCGCACGGCGGCATAGGCGGAATCGTCGATGCGATTCTCCAACTCGTGCGGGTCGCGCGCCAGATCGTACAGCTCGTTGATGTCGGGCGGGTTCACCACCAGCTTGTGGGTGCGCGTGCGGATGGCGCGCTGGGGATAGGGGAAATGGTGGCCGTGGAACTGCAGGAAAACGGCCTCCGGCCAGTCGGCTGGGGATTCGCCGTGCAGCAGCGGCCCCAGGCTGCGCCCCGCGACGTGGGCCGGGATCCGCGCCCCGGCCAGATCCAGGAAGGTGGGCATCAGGTCCATGAGCGTGACCATGGCCCGGCAGGCCGAGCCTGGCGGCGTGTGGCCCGGCCAGCGCGCCAGCATGGGGATGCGGTAGATGTCATCGTACATCATGGGGCCCTTGTCGCTCAGGCGATGGTTGCCCACAAAGCCGGCATGATCGGCCGAGAAAAAGAGCGCCGTCTCCCGGGCCAGGCCGAGCTCATCCACCGCAGCCAGGATGCGGCCGATCTGCTCGTCGATCAGCGTGACATAGCCCCAGAACATGGCCACGACCTTCTGCCACGTCTCCCAGGGGTAGGTGTCAAAGGCCCAATGCTGGCTGTACCAGCGCTGCACCCTGGGCTTGTGCGCAAAGCTCTCCTGCATGCTGGGCGTCGGCTCGACCAGGCTCGGGTCGTAGAGGTCCGCATAGTCCTGAGGCAGATAGTAGGGCAGGTGCGGGCCAAAGAAATCGGTGCGCAGGAAAAAGGGCTGGCCCGTGCGCTCGCGCTGGCGTGCATACTCGCGCAGGCGCGCGATGGTCAGCTCGGCCAGGAAGTAGGGATAGGTGCCCTCCACAGGCCCCTCGTAGATGCCCGCCAGGGCGATGGAGGGTTTGCCGTTGGGGAAGGTGCCCCGAATCGGGTCGCGCACCGACCAGCGCGGTAAGCTGTGCTCCTCGAGGTAGGCCTCATAGGCCGGGTGGGTCTTGGGGGCGTCCCAGCCGGGAAAGTGGGTGCCCTCGAAGCCATAGTGCTCCGGGCCGCGCTGCAGGCCCAGGTGCCACTTGCCCACCACGCCGCAGCGATAGCCCACCTGCGCGAGATAGTGGCTGAAAGGCACCAGGCCCTCAGGCAGCTCCCAGGGGTAGCCCACGTTGCGCTCAAAGTTGGCCAGCATGCCATGCTGATGGGGCTCAAGTCCGGTGAGGAGCGTCGCGCGCACGGCGGTGCAGATGGCCGTGTTGGTGAACGATTCCTCAAAGCGGACGCCCTCGGCCGCCAGGCGATCGAGGTTCGGCGTGCGACAGACGGGGCTGCCATAGCAGCCCAGCGAGTCGCGCCGCTGCTGATCTGTGAGCAGCAACAGGATGTTGGGACGGCTCTCAGCCACGGGACGCCTCCCTTGCGCTACCAGGTCATGGGCGTGTAGCCGGCCTTGATCGCGGTGGACACCGGCTCGCCGATATACTCGACGATGCAGCCCAGCTCCTCGAGCATGGCGCTCACCTGGTACTTGTCTGAGCACCACTTGCAGGCCCTGGGCACGGTGCCGCCCGCGATGATCTCGCTCACCAGCGACCTGAGGTCCGGATCGGTGGCGATGGTCACCTCCGACGGCCCAAACAGAAAGAGCTGCAGGTCGCCCATCCAGCCGCGGGCGACTGCGTTGCGGGCATAGACGAGGCCCATCTCGAGCACCTTGCGATCGGAACTCACCAGGATGACGGCCAGTTTGTGGCTCATATGCGGCTCCTCCAGGGGGCTCTGGCTGGAACGGGTCACCGCAAGCGGTCGAACTCGTCCAGCATGGCCCTAAAGTTGTCATAACGGGTGCCGACCGCGATGCTATGGGAGGAGCCCAGCACAAAGCCCCCCTCCCGGGCCACCTGCAGGGCCTGGCGCACATCGCGGCGCACCTCGTCGGGCGTGCCGCTGACCAGGTGTTCCACCATCACGCCGCCCCACAGCGACATGCGGCCGCGCGTGGCGGCGCGCACCCGCTCGAGCTCCATCTCGGCGCTGGCCTGAATGGACTGGTAGCAGTCTACGCCGGCCTCCAGAAAGCCATCCAAGATGGCCCAGTTGTTGCCGCAGGCATGTTGCACGAAGAGGAGCCCGGCCTCATGCGCCGCGCGCACATTGGCCTCCAGCGCCGGATAGCAATAGCGCCGCCACATGCCTGGGGACATGAACGGCCCGGAGCGGTAGGCCCAGTCGGTGCCGTTCATGGTGGCGTCGATGCCGCGATTGCGCCAGTGGGCCTGCTCCACCTGGGCTCTGAGCAGCGTCGCCTGCAGGGCGCGCAACAGCAACTCGGGCCGCTCCGCCATCTCGACCAGCGAGCGCTCCATGCCGCCGGGTTGGACCCATTCCTCGGCCTGAGGGAAGGGGCCGATGATGTAGCGCTCCTGCCCCAAGGCGGCCACGACCGCGTCGACCAGCTCGTACACCGACGGATCGGGCTCCTCATAGCGGGGCGCCAGGTCATAGTCCTCCGCGCGCAGCGGGCGGATCCAGCGCTGCGGATCATGGACCAGGGTGATGTCGCCGGTGACCTCGCTGTACTTGAGCACGCGCCCATCGTCGTACTCCCAGGTGGTGGCGTCCAGGCGGCGAGGCGCCTCGGGCGCATAGCCCTTGGGCGGCACGAGCCCCAGCGTCATGGCGGCCAGGTTGAGGATGTCGTAGACCTCCAGCTCCCGATAGAGGGCGATGGTGTCCTCGATCAGGCCCTGCACGACCTCATCGCGGCGCCCCTCCCAGTAGCCGATCTGGCAGCGCGCCTTGGCGCGCACATAGGTCTCGTGGCCCAGGACGCGCTCGGCCGTGTCATAGTCGATGGCAAAATCGCCCAGGGGCACCTTGTCGGGCAGGCCGCCCGTCAGGGCGACGCGCGCTCGCTCCTTGCTGGTCATCGACATGCTGGTCATCCGCCTCCTTTGCGCCTGACATTATGAGCCACTGCGTGGCGCTGTCAATCGCGGCCAGGCCCGCGCGATAGGAGGAGCTCCCCACTCGTCGCACAAGGGCATCGCTTCCCTCTCTACGCGCCCGATACGCCGAGCAAGAGCGCCAGACGATCGATCAAGGCCGACATATAGTCGAACGC
The DNA here is from genome assembly GCA_016928125.1 of Anaerolineae bacterium. The sequence continues at coordinate 836 of JAFGLK010000592.1, read as the reverse complement.
CTCCTGGATGGGCTCGGGCGCGGCAAGATCGACGCCCGCGGCCTGGAGGGCCTCGAGCGGATAAACCGAGCTGCCGGCGCTGAGAAACGTGAGGTAGCGGTCCACCGCGGGCTGGCCTTCCGCCTGAATACGTGCAAGCAGAGCATGCGCCCCGGCGATGCCGGTGGTGTATTGGTACACGTAATAGCTGGAGTAGAGATGGGTGTGAAACTGGGCCCAGGTGATGCCCACGCGCTCGCGATCCAGCGCCACCTCGTCGCCGAAGCCTTCCTCAAACAGGTCGGCCATGAGGGCGATCAGGCCGTCCGCCGTGAGGCCCTGGCCGCGTTCTTCGCGCTCGTGCATCTCAAGCTCAAAGCGCGCCAGCGTGGGCATCAGGAAGAAGTAGCGGTGAAAGTTGGACATGGCCTCCTCGATCAGGGCGACCTCAAACTGCTGGCTCTCGCTAGCGGTGGCGCCCGCCAGGGCCTGGGCGGCAACCTGGGCCAGCAGGTGGTCTCGCACCATGGCCTGGTTCAGGTTGGAGGCCACCTCGGCGACAAAGATGGCATAGTCCGTGTAGACAAAGGGTTGGGTCTGCCAGGTCAGGTAAGAGTGCAGCGAGTGGCCCAGCTCGTGCGCCAGCGTGCTCAGGCTGTAGATGTCGTCCGTGTAGCTCATGAGCACAAAAGGATGGGTGCCCGGCGTGCCCGTTGAGTAGGCCCCCGAGGTCTTGCCCTGATTGGGGTAGCGATCGACCCAGCGCTGCTCCAGCACGCCGCGCCGCAACGTGTTCACATACGCCTGGCCGAGGGGCGCCAGCCCGTCGCAGATCCAGTTCAGGGCCTGCTCAAAGG
>JAFGLK010000103.1 GCA_016928125.1 Anaerolineae bacterium | reverse complement strand
TTTTCGAGCTCAAGTACTACGCGCTGGCCGACATTGTCGTCAACTTTATGGTCCAGGTGCAGGGACGCAAGGTGCCTCAGTCCTAGCGCCTGTCATCGATCACATTGGGACCTTTGCCTCGCTGGCAATGGATCCTCCCCCATGGGGGATCCTCATTTCGAGCGTATGTGGTGGGGCGGCTGTTGAGCTGTCCCGTTCTTGCGTTCACGCATCGGGCGGCACGACGCCGATCGTCAATAGGATATTGGCGTAGATGCGTTGCTCGCCTGTGGCAATCACCAAGGCCACGTCAGGCTCTCGTGCGGCGTCGTAGAACGCAAAGCGCTCCAGCTTCCTGAGGGGCACATCGTCAGGCAGAATCCGCCGAAACGACTCAAAGATGGTTGGCTCCGGGCCACTGTCGGGCGTCATCACCTGCGCGGCCTCGATCACGATGGCCTCGGCAAGAATAGCGAGGACCTGGTCGACGGGCGCAAAGCCGCGGGTCAGGTTCAGAAAGACCAGGGCTGCGTCGGGATTGGCACCTGTTGAAAAGGGATAGTTGCCATCAGCGATCAGGATCTGAGCTCCGTGGCCGGCGGTTCCCAAGGCAGCGAGGATCTCCGGATGGGTTAGGCCGTATCTGAGCATCTTGGCCTCCTACGTAGACTGACGGATACAGAGAGCCATCTATGGCGATTATAGAACAGCCTTCGCCAACACACCAACGGCGCGGTGGTCTGCGCCCCAGGGTTCAAGATGGACGCCGGGCACGATTCGGCGTATAATAGCGCCAGAGATAAGGCATTGTTTCCCATGCAGGATGTGGCAGGAGGAACTCTCAGTATGAGATCCAATGGTTTGATGTTTCGGCTCTTTGCCTTTGTCTTGCTCTCGGTAGTGTTTATGGCCTGTGGTGGAGGCGGCCCCAAGACGGACGTGGATATCAACGCGCGCATCCTGGATATCCGGGTCGAAGAAAGGGTCATTCGAGTGAGCGACTTGGGCGCCGGACGGCACTGGGAGATGCGCCTGACCGATGCCACCGAGATTGAGATGGGAGGAGAGAAGGCCAGCTTTGCGGACCTCAAGAAGGGCTTTCACGTGCGCATCTGGGCCAACAACCTGACGGGCGAGGAGATCAAGTTCGAGGTGGTCAAGATCGTGGTGACCGACTCGGGCGAGGGCGCGCCTCTGCGACGCTAGAGCCGCCCATCTCGGTCGGCCCGCTGGTCACGCCTTCCCCTTCGAGCCTTTCCCGGCCAGATCGTGCCCTGATGACGTCGCGCGTTCTGCGCTAGAACTGAGAGACCAGGACACCATCTCTAGAGAGGGTGTCCTGGTCTCTGATTGTGGCGCTGCACGACTCCTCGGCTGCTAGCCCTTGATCCCGCTCATGACGATCCCCTGGACAAAGTACTTTTGCGCCAGGAAAAAGAGGATCAGAGGGGGTGTGGCGATGATCATCGAGGCCCCCATCAGCAGGTGCTCGCGCGGCCTGGACATCGCCGCTCCCTGGAAGGTCTCAAAATAGCGAATGCCCACGGCCACTGTGTACTTTTTCTCCGAGGTCAGATAGATGAGCGGCCCCAGAAAGTTGTTCCACGAGCCGATGAAAGTCAGGATCCCCACGGTCGCCATGGACGGCCCTGCCAGAGGGAAGAGCACCGACCAGAGGATGCGCCAGGGGCTGGCACCGTCGATCAGCGCCGCCTCGTCCAGGTCCATAGGGATGGTGCGGAAGAACTGGCGCATCAAAAAGATGTTGAACGCGCCGCCTCCGAACCAGGGCGGGACGATCAGGGGCTTGAAGGTGTTCAGCCATTTGAGCGAGCTGAACATGATGAATGTAGGGATCACCGTGACCCAGGTGGGCAGCATCGTCGGGCTCAGCACCAGCATAAAGATCAGCTCGCGACCCGGGAAGCGAAAGCGCGCAAAACCATAGCCCGTGATGGCCGAGCTGATCACCACCGCGAGTACAGACATGCCCGAGACGTACACGCTATTGATCAGCCACAGGTCCATGTACGAGTCGCGAAAGATCTGGGCATAGTTTCGCCATTGCGGGTGCTCAGGGAGCCAGATGGGTGGGTAGCGATAGAGCTCCGGGATGGTCTTCAGGGAGCTGAACAAGGCCCACACAAAGGGAAGCATGAAAAAGATCGAGGCCAAGCCGGCGATGGCGTAGAAGAGCGCCCGCCCGAGCTTACGGCCCCAGAGTTCGCGCGGCGGCAGAAACGCGCGACGAGGCTGGACTTGTGCCGTGGTCGTCATGCTCGCCCCTCCCCCATGTAGAACACCCAACGGTTCGATACAGCGAAATTGATCACGGTCAGGGCCGAGATCACGATCATGAATAGCCACGACAGCGCCGATGCGTAGCCCATGTCAAAGGACACAAAGGCCTTGGTGTAGACGTGCAGGGCATAGAAGTAGGTGGCGTAGCTGGGCCCGCCCTGGGTGCCGATGAAGGCCAGGGCGAAGACCTGCAGCGCACCGATCACGCCCAAGACCAGGTTGAAGAAGATGGTCGGCGTCAGAAGCGGTAGAGTCACGTGGAAGAACTTGCCGATCTGGCTGGCGCCATCGATGTCGGCGGCTTCGTACATCTCCTGGGGGATGCCCTGCAGCCCCGCCAAGAAGATGATCATGCGCCCGCCGCCGATGCTGCCCCACAGAGAGATGAGCATCAGCGCCGGCACGGCCCAGGCCTTGGCCCCCAGCCAGTTGGGGCCCGGGATGCGAAAGATGGTCCAGAGCAGATGGTTGAGCAGGCCCACGTCGGTGTTGAGCAGGTAACGCCACAACATGGCCGACGCCACCACCGGCGTCAGCGAGGGCAGGTAGAAGAGCGTGCGCCATAATGTGGTGTACTTGAGCTGCTGGTTCAGCAAAGCGGCCGCCAACAGAGAGCCGATCAACCCCACCGGCACCATCACAAAGGCATAGTACAGGGTGCGCACCAGCGAGTTCCAGAACAGCCGGTCCTCGGTGAAGGCAAAGATATAGTTCTGCAGCCCCGACCAGCGAGCCGGGCTGGTGACGCTGTACTGGGTGAAGCTCAGATAGAGTGAGGCAAGCATGGGCCCCAGCACCCAGATGAGGAAGCCGAGGATCCCGGGGGAGGAAAAGAGATAGCCGTAGAGCGCCTCGCGTTGCGCGTTGGTCAGGATGCGCTTGGTTGCGCTGCCCGCCAGGCTCTCGGTACGTGTTGTCATGGATGGTGAGACCTCCTTGCGCTCTATTACAGAGAGCGAGGCCAGCAAGCCAGCTCGCTCGCCGGACCTCGCTCCTTTGTGACGATGCGATATTCACCCACAGCGCGCAAGGCTAGGCGATGGGTAAGTCCATGGCCGCCTGCGTCTCGTCCAGAATCTTCGCCACGGCCTCCTCAGGCGTCATCTCGTTGGCCTCTACCGCCGTGTGATACTGGCTCAACGGTGTGCCCACCTCCTCGCCGCGGAAGTTGGCCACGCGCCAGTCCGGCTCAACGATGTCCATGATCTCGCCGACCAGCTTGTAGGTCGGGAAACGCTTGATGATCTCAGGGTCGTTCCAGGAGCGCTTTTGCGCGTTGGGGCCACCCATGCCATCCAGCACGCGGCGGACGCACATGTCCTCGCCACAGGCCCACTTAACCACCTCCCAGGCGCCCCAGGGGTTCTGGCTCTTGTAGAAGATGCCCAGGGTATGCTCGTTCAACATAGTACGGCGCTTACCCGTGGGGCCCTTGGGCTTCTCCACAAAGCCGACCTCGAACTGGTCGCCGATCTGCTCGGGCCAGATCTGGATGAACCAGGGCCAGATACCCAACGCGCCCAGGCGACCGGCCAGGAACTCCTCGTTGGCGTTATAGGCGCCCGCGGCGGGGGAGGGCGAGACCTTGAATTTGTGAATCACATCTTGGCGGAAGGTGAGGAACTTGAGCAGGCCATCGTTCTCCCCAAAGGTGCACTTTTGGCCCTCGCTGTCGGTCAGCTCGGCCCCGAAGGAGCGAATCACATTGCCACAACCAAAGGCATCGCCGCAGCCCCGACGGTAGCCAAAATACTTGGCGCGGCCCCCCTCCTCCAGATAGACCTTGCTGGCCCACTCGCTGATGAATTCGTCCCAGGTCCAATCGGCGCTGGGCGCGCCCGCGCCGCGCTCGTCCGCCAACGACTGGTTGATGGCCAGCACCGGCTGCACTGGCTCCGAGATGTACGACATCCACCACTGCTTGCCCTCCCAGCGGTTGGCCAGCAGCGCGCCCTCGAAGAACTGGTTCCAGTCATAGTCCTCGGCGTCTGCGAACTCGTTCAGATCGCGCACCATGCGGATGTAGGCCCATCGCAGGTGCGAGCCATGTCGCCCCGGATACCAGCAAACATCGCCCAACAGGTCGGCGGCGGCCTTGGCCAGGATCACGGGGAAATAGCCCCCCGTCCAGCCCGGGATGTCCTCCATCTCGATGGTCAAGTCGGGATGCATGTCCTTGAACTGATCCAGGTTTTGCTCGATCCAGGCCGAAACATCCTGCTTCTGGGTGATCTGGAGCAACACCTTGCCTTCCAGCTTGCTGGGCTTCTTAACCTCCACTTTTTCCTGCTGCGGCGCCAGCTCGACGTCCTCCTCCTTCGCCGTCTTGGGAGCACAGGCCGCCAGGATCGCGCCGCCAGCGGCGACGCCAGCCATCGCGAGAAACGAACGTCTAGTGATCTCCCTTGCCCTCTCCATGCCGTCTCTTCTCCTTCCATGTACGATGCGTTGTATGAAAAAGCAAACCGCCGATGACCCTAGAGAGAGGACCCCCACACCAGGGCTCCATCTCTCCACTTCATCGACGGCATCACACGGGATGGTACCATCTCTTGCTCGGACATCAGCCACCGCGCTGAGCCTAGAATCGAAACCGAGGACAACGCCCACTCTGTCAGGGCAGCTAGACGATTGACCTCTCCAGACCGGCAAGTATAATCCTCTTGAGGGCGCAGGTATATCAAACGTGCCGCTTAAGCCGTTCAGCCTACGCCACTACCAGTATAGCAGAAAGGCAATGCTTTGTGAAGGGGGTCAATCCCTTTTCACTCCCATCACTCTCCCAGGCAGGGTGGCCATGATCTCCGATTCGAGCATCTCGAACTCGAACGTGTCGAGAGAGCAATTCGCAGACTGGGTGCGGAGCGCCCTACGCCAGCTCTATGATTCGCCTTCGCTGCAGATGCATCCTTTGGTCGAGGCTCTGGGGTGTGCGGAGGAGGGCATGCTGGACACAGCCCAGGCTCTGCGACGCCGACTGCTCGAGGCCATCCAGGCCCAGCGTCCAAAGGACTCGGTGCCGGCCGCCTCTCACGATTGGCGGGCCTTTCGGATCCTCGAGCTACGCTATCTTGAGGGGCTAAGCCCCAACGAGGCCATGGAGGCCCTGGCGCTGCAAAAGAGCCAATTCTATCGCGATCAAGCCGCCGCTCTACAGCGGGTGTGTGACTTTATGTGGTGCAACTGCGCAGCCGCGCCGAGCGAGACTGACGCAGATGAAGCGCATGCCTCTGCCAACCCAGAGACACTGCTCGGTTCGGAAATGGAGCGCCTCTCGGCAGGCGTGACGTGGGAGCAGATAGATCTGGGGAGCTTGCTTGAGGAACTCCAGGAGGTGTGGGTGCCGCTGGCGCAGGCCAAGGGAAAGCTGGTGCAGCTCGACACCACGGCGTCGGTTCAGGTGCGACGAGGCAGTCGGGTCCTTCTGCGTCAGGCGATCCTCAATCTCGTCACTTGCGCTCTGGATGTGAACCCCTCCGAGCCTGTGCGCATCCAGACCTTCTCCGGAGCATCACGAGCAGGCGTCTGGGTGCGCGCAGGGCGAGTGCCGCCCAGTTCGGCCCAGACGGAGCGCGGCACTGCGGCGGCCAGCCACACGCGGGATGCACGGCTTGAGGTCTGCCGCCGACTGGCGGGAGCCATGCACGCGGCATTCCAGGGCCGCGCCGTGGAGGGCGCGCATTGGGAGGCTCAGCTCATCTGGCATGTCGTCGCTGGGCGCCGCCTATTGGTGATTGACGATAACACAGGCTTCGAGGAGCTCTTCCGGCGCTATCTGACCGGTCACGGCTGGCAGGTGATTGGCGCCGCCGCGGGGGCTGAGGCACGTGGGATGGTGGCGGGCGCACGCCCCACCGCGATCACGCTGGATGTCTTGATGCCTCAAGAGGACGGCTGGGAGTTGCTGATCGCCCTCAAGTCGAACGCTGATACGCGGGATATCCCCGTGATCGTCTGCTCCATACTGCACGAACCTCAACTGGCCTTCTCGCTCGGCGCGGCGGCCTACCTTCCCAAGCCGGTGAGCGAAGAGGCGCTGCTGCGCGTCTTGATGCCCTGGACGGAACCTAGCGCCAGCGCGGGGCGAGCGCGCTCAGATTAGCTTGCAGCACCCTCACCATGTCGCCCAACGACCAGCCTGTTTGTTGCCACAAGCTAATGGGCGCATCCTCTAGGGCCAGCAGTTGGTCCTGTTCCTGACCCGAGATCACGATCACTTGTATTGCGGCCAACTCTGGATCGGCGCGCAGCTGCGCGAGTGTCTCGTGGCCATCCATCTGGGGCATTACGAGATCGAGCAGCACGAGATCCGGGTGCTTGGCGCGCGCGATCTCTAGCGCCTCGCAACCGCTATGGGCCTCCAGGCAATCGCGGGAGGCGATCTGGGGCACCAACATGCGCCGCAGCAGACGCACCATATCCGCGTCATCATCCGCGATGAGCACGCGCCTGATTGGCGCGCCCGTGGCGCTGATCGCCGCCCACAGATCCTCGTCTGCGATCGGCTTGATCAGCAGATCGCTGGCACCCATGGCTTGAGCCACTCTTCGCGCGCTGGGCAAGGGGCAGCTCATGAACAGGATATCATCGGACAGCCCTTCTGGCCGCTGTGGCGTGGGGGCCACCACGGCCACCGCTCTCAGTTCCTGGGCCAGAGCGATGCCCTGCGCCATACTGTCGGCACCCAAGATCTCATAGCCCTCCATATGGCGCTGGAGCAGGGCGATGGTGCGAGCGTCGTCGTGCACTGCCACCACGAGCTGTCGCGCGGTGTGAACCGGCGGCAGGGGGGGTGTACGGAGCAGGCGCCCGGCCTGGCCTTCGGAGGCCGGGGCCGGGCCAACCACGGGACCCCGACATGGAAGCGTGAACCAGAAGCTGGTGCCGCGGCCGTAGATGCTTTCGACCCCCATCTGACCGCCATGGAGCTCGATGAAACGCTTGCTGATGGGCAGCCCCAGCCCCGAGCTCGCCAACCAGCCGGCCGGCGCAGCCTGGCCAGACTGGGTGAACTCCTCAAAGATGCGCGGCAGATCGGCGGGCAAGATGCCACGTCCCGTGTCGCTCACTCGAATGACCAGTTCATCAGGCCTACACGTCACCGCCACAGCCAGTTCTCCCTCATCGGTGAAGCGGGCAGCGTTGACCAGTAGGTTGAGCAGAACCTGGCGCACCCGCAAGCGGTCGATCCATACACAGGCCAGGTCCTCATCGAGCTCGGTGCGCAGGGCTAGCCCCTTGGCCACCACATACTCGCGCACCATGTCGATCACCTCGGCGATGAGCTCGCGTAGCTCCACCTGCTCGCGGTGTAGGGTCAACTTGCCAGCATCGATGCGCGCCAGATCGATCACGTCGTTGACCAGGCCCATGAGGTGACGGGCATTCTGGTAGATGGCGTTGAGATCACTGCGATAGGGACGCGGGATCGAGACATTGCCGTATTTGTGGGGTGCTGTCATCATCAACTCGCAGAAACCGATGATCAGATTCAGGGGGGTGCGCAACTCGTGGCTTAGGTCGGTGGCGAATTCGGCCTTGAAGCGCTCTGCCTCGGCCGCGGTCTGCCAGGCCACCACCAGGGCGCTGTTGGTGCGTTCCAGGCGATAGTAGGCCCGATCCAGATCCTGCAGGGCCAACGCCAACTGCGCGCGATGACGCCGCGCGGCGTCGGTCTGTTGTCTGGCCTGCGCAAAGCTCTGAAGCGACCATTGCGTCACCGTGTAGAGCGTGCGTGAGGCGGCCCAAGCGATGAGCCCCGCAAACAGCCCACCCCCGATGGCGCCGAAAAGATAGCCACTTGGCAGGGCGCCGAGCGGGCTGAGCCATAGCCCCAGAGATAGCACAGAGATCATGGCCTCGGAGAAAAGGCCCGCCAGCCAGCCGCCGGTGACGATGGCCATGAAGGGCAGCATGGCGTACAGGAGAGCCACCTCTGGGCGCTCGAAGAGGATCGCCGCCAGGGTGATCACCAGAGCTAGCCCCATCTGCCATACGATCTGGGCCAGCACGAAATGGGTCTCCAGCCAATGGAGCGCCAGACCGATGCTGAGCGCCACCAACGGCATGATGAACCATGTGATCATCGAGGGCCTATCGGGGGCAAGGGCCGCCATGGCCAACTGCAGAGCCAGGTAACATCCCACGGTGATCAGCATCACGCTGCGGGCCGTATCTTCCATCAGCTCTTGGGCGGCATCGCTCAGATCGGGTTCAAGCTGCAGCATGCCCAACGTTTTCCACATGATGCACTTCCATTTCGATCAGGCCAGAGTCCAGGCTGTGTCGGGGCGGCCTAGAGGGCATTCTAGGCGGGGCAACCCAACGCGCAAACAGGCACAACCGTGTGGGGGGCAGGGCGGTCCGGTCAACGCCGCTCGAGACTCAGTGTGGCGCGACCACCGGGTTTGAGAGGACGCCGATGCCCGGGATCTCGACCTCAACCAGGTCGCCGGGACGGATGGGACCGGTGCCATTGGAGCCGGTGCACAGGATATCGCCCGGATTGAGCGTCATGAAGCTGCTCACCCAGGCGATCATCTCAGCGACGGTGAAGCAGAGATCCTCGCCCGTGTTCGAGTGTTGCACCTCGCGACCATTGACCCGGCAGATCACTGTGGCATCGCAAGGATCCAGCTCGGTCTCTACCACCGGGCCGATGGGGCAAAAGGTATCGCAGATCTTAAAGCGGGTGCTAACGATGGGGTACTCGACATTGCGAAAACCCGAGGCGGTGACATCGTTCACGCAGGTGTAGCCGCCGACATGGTCAAGCGCATCGTCAGCCGAGACGCGGCTCGCCTGGCGACCGATGATCACACCCAACTCGGCCTCGTAGATCAGACCGGTGCACACGGCATGTTGCACGATCGCCTCTCCATCGGCGATCACCGTGTTGGGCGGCTTCATGAACACGGCCGGGCCGTCGCGATCGGGCACGCCGGTGTGACGCTGATAGCTGCGCCACATGCGCTGATAGGTGAGGCCCAGGCCGATCACCTTGTTGTGAGGCTCCACTGGCGCCAGAAGCCTGCCCTGGGTGAGCGCGCCGATGCGCTCGCCGCGCTGCGCGTCGCGCCATCGGTCGCCGATGAGCGCATAGGCGTCCTCGCCATCGAGAATGCACCAAAGGGCGTCATTTTTGTGGGCTATACGAGCCAGTTTCATACAGCTCTCCACAGACTAGCAGAGTAGTGGCGAAACAGTGTGCAGGGCAACCTGCCCGAAGCAGATAAGCGCAACAAGATGGAATGCCTCGCTCCTGGATGAGCCGCGACGAGGGCTAGTAGCCTCCGTACCCCCAGGTATCGATCTCTTGGCCCAGCGGGTCGATCAGATTCGCCCGATCCCCGTCGTTATTCCAGATGTATGCGCCGGTCCAGCGCAGATAGGCCGGCGGGTCGCTTCTGGCGTCAGGGCCGGAGGTCACGTGTACCTGCTCGCCCGCGCCCAGCATATAGCCCGAGGGGAAGTGGTACCATTGGTCGCCTATTACGCTCTGGATCTTCCAGCCGGTCATCTCCTGGGCCATCTCGCTTGGGTTGGCGATGGTGATGTATTCCTCCCTGCCCGAGTATTTGAGCTGCGAGATATAGCAATGACTCGGGATTGGCCTGGTGGCAGTGGCCGTCACCGTAGCTGTCGGGAGCAGAGTCGTCGTGGGCGACGGTGTGGCTGTGGGCGTCACCGCGCCAGACCCGGAGCCTCCGATGATCAGCGGCAGATAGGCCTCCTCCTCTGAGACGGATGCAGAGGGAGCTGTAGGCGTGACCGTCTCGGTCGGGTCGCCGCCATCCTCGGCGACCGTTGGGATGCTCACGAGCAGCAACATGGCAGCGATGATCAGAACGAGGTAATGCGATCCCTTTTCCGGCATCCTGTCCTCCTGTTCTATGAGGCATGCCCATCAGAGTCCCTGGCACTGACACGAGGACTTGCAGTGCTACCGCTGGCCGCATTGTACTGCCGAGCGGTTGCCGGATCAAGCATCAGGTGGGACTCATAGGGAGGACGAACACAGAGGGCCCTTGGCGAGGCTACAGCCATAGGGGCCGGCCGCGGCGCAGGGCCAAGCCTGGAAGGCTGCCGCCCTATCTCGGAAATAG
>JAFGLK010000102.1 GCA_016928125.1 Anaerolineae bacterium | reverse complement strand
TTGAACTGGCAATCCTGGGCCAGCTGGCTGAAGAGGCGCAGCATGCCGTATTTGAGATACGAGAAGGAGCCATAGGTCGAGGAAGCGCCCCAAAAGCCCTCAAAGTCATCCTCTGGATTGGGGGAGAAGTTGACCGACGCCATCCCGACCATGATGCCCGCGTTGGCGAATTCGGTGATCTCTTGCGGAAGCAGCGTGCCATCTGGGGACCCAAAGCGCTCGTACCACCCATAGCCTGGGAAATCGCCATACCCCTCGGCAAAGCCAGCGATGCGGGTGGATCCGGCCAGGTCGGCCGAGGAGACGATGAAGAGTGGGCGACCGTACTCCTTGGCCCCAAAGGCATTGGCCCAGGCGCCCCACCTGCGGAGCGCGGTGCGGTTCGCCTCGACCTTGCCGGGGGCGATGTAGAGGTCTTTGGGGTAATTCCGAAAGTCGTACAGGCGCTCATCGTGGAAAGGATTGCCGCGCTGGGCCAGCTTAAAGCCAGGGATCTCCTCGGGCACGCTCTCGCCAATCTCAACCAGGCGATCGGCCAGATAGTCGATCAATCCCGGATCCGCATGCAGGACGCCGATGACGGCCTTGAGATTGGCCTCGAACTCGCTCCGCACGGCTGCGGGGTCCTTCGGACCCGGCCCGCCCATATTCTCAAACTCGACGCCGTACTTGGCCGCAAAGGGGCGCTTCGTCTCCCAGAAGAGCTCCGAGTTCATCGCGTGCGGCTCGCCGTGGGCTTTGTTGTCATAGACGAGATAGCCTCGCCCCTTGCGCGCCTTGAACCAAGTGACGCTCGGTCGACGATCCGGATTCTCTGAGTACAGCATCGAGAGAACCGCCTCAACGAGCGGCTTGAATTCACTGCCCTGCTCAGTGGAAAAGACGCGCCAGCCGTGCGCACCGAACCAATCGGTGGGCGTGCCGTACACGGCTGAACTCACCGAGTGATCGTCGATGCCATAGTCGTTCCAGTCCACCAGGTAATAGAGGTTGTCGAGAGCCAAGCCCCAGGCTGAGTTCATCGTCTCGTGAGTGACACCGGGGGTGAGGCCCCCTTCGCCCTCGATGACAAAGACCTTGACGCCCTCGGCGTTGGCTCGCTTCAGAGCCAGCGCCTCGCCAGCGGCAGCCGGGCTGCCATGCCCTGAGGGCCCTGTGTTGAACTTGAGGCAGAGGGTCTTGCCCTCCATCTCGGCATGGCCCGACAGGCCCTTGTTGCGACGGAACATGAGTAGATCTTCCCACACCAGCATGCGTTCTTCGGCCTTGGGTACCACGTACCGATCGTCGCCGGTCTGTTGATGCTTGACCCGCAAAGCCTCGTTCAAGATAGCGAGCGTACAGTAGACAAGAGGCACAGTATGGCCCGCTCCCAGCACCAGACGATCTGCAAAGCGCTTCTCAGGATGGCGAATGTCCCACCGCATCTCCCCGCTCAACATGAGCGTCAGCAGCGCATGGGCCTTGGAGCGCGAGCCACCAGGATGACCACTCTGGCGATAGTTGAGCGTGATGTCGATCAGTTGATCGATCATCTCCCTGGTCTTGTCCCAGTAGCCGAACTGCCCAGATAGCTCCTCGATGCGCTGAGTGACGCTGTTCTCGACGTTGCTCATCATGTCATGACTCCTCTGTCATTGGTTATGAGACTCTGCCAACCCATCCTTGATCATTCCTGAGAGTAGCCCCGCAGATAATAGAGGAAGATCCTCTGCCATCAGCGTCCGAGGTTGGATGCCCAGTAGCATAACCGTCCTAGTTGGGCACGAACGCCTGCTGATTAGGCCTCTCACCGTCACAACATGATAATCATTTCCAGACGATCCATCAAATCCGATGGCGCCGACACGTCTGAGACCAGGTTTGACACCCACCCCGCCGATCATCTATCCTGCCTGATGTGATGCCAGCGTCAGCCCTGGCCGCTGTGGTGTACGTCTCAGGCGCGATCGGCCTGGGGCAGGGCAAAAGAAAACGGCAAGACGAAACGTCTTGCCGTTCAGCGGAAGCGCCTCAAGGGGACTGAGGCTCTTCCTTCCGCCTGTTGTCACAGGCGGAAGCGACGGGATTTGAACCCGCGGTCTCCGGCTTGACAGGCCGGCATGTTGACCACTACACCACGCCTCCGCTTCGAGGGCCATGATACCATGGAGGGAAGGGTTTGTCAAAACGCAGAGCACAGTCCGGAGACGCATGCCTTGGCTGGCCAGCGTTTGCCAGACAGCGACGGTCGGCCAGAAGCCATATCCGGACACCTTGGGTTATGGACCTATTGCGCGCCATGAGCCTCGAGTGGCGTTCTTATGACTGAAAGAGCTATGATCAAAGATCTGACGCGAGAGCGCATTCAGGCTGGCCTCAAGACCCATCTGGTCGGGCGCTATCTGGAGGCCTACACGGAGATTCCCTCGACCAACTCGCGCGCCGTGGAGCTGGCGCGCTCTGGCGCGCAGGATGGCGCTGTGGTGGTGGCCGACACGCAGAGCGCCGGACGGGGCCGCCTTGGCAGGCGTTGGTTCGCACCGCCTGGCACCTCGCTGCTGATCTCCCTGGTGCTGCGTCCCGAGCTAGAGCCTGGGCAGGCTCCCCGTGTCACGATGCTCTGTTCACTGGCCGCTCTCGAGGCGATCCGCCAGGTGAGTGGGGTTGAGTCTCAGATCAAGTGGCCCAACGATTTGGTGGTGGGCGATCGCAAACTGGGCGGCGTGCTCACTGAACTGGGCCTGTCTGGGACATCCGTGGACTATGTAGTGGTCGGCATGGGCATCAATGTGAATCTGGAGGTGGAAAGCTTGCCCGAGGTCATGACGCCCCCCACGAGTCTGCTGGCAGAGACAGGGCGTCCCCTTTCGCGGCTGGCCCTCTTGCAGGCCTTGCTTGAGGGTGTGGAGGCGCGCTATCTGCGCCTGCAATCGGGCTGGTCGCCTCATGCCGAGTGGCGCCAGCATCTGGCAACCCTCGGCCAAAGCGTGCAGATCGGCACACCGGAGGAAATCATCACTGGGCAAGCTGTAGATGTCGATGCCGATGGCGCGCTGCTGGTGCTCACGCCTGAAGGGGCGCGACGGCGCGTCTTGGTGGGGGACGTGACGCTGCGCGGCCAACGCCTCGACGGGGCCACCTCGCCATAAGCCGAGCCGGCATCAGAGATAGGACGCCCTTTTCCTGCCTGCCCCCTGGTCGCAAAGGGAGATTCCTCTGCCCCCGCATCTGGTTCGCCCCTCATGAGCGTCGGTGTTATAATGCCCGCGCGATGCGGCGCCAACATCATGGGCTCTCGTGTCCCTGCACGTAGTTCAGGCGTCTTAACAGTGCGCACGCTGATCATGGGGTACACCGCCAGCCTGGAACCATCGCCACTGGACGACGGCCCAGAAACCCTCCACGATACCGGCCAGATAGGCACCCAACATCGAGAACGATGTCTTTGATAAGCGCTGATTCCAAAGGCACGAAAGAAAGGCTGCGAGCCTGGGGCGCGCTTTTATCGGCCTCGCTACGGCCTGAAGGCGCGGTCTCGTTGATTGTGCTTGTTTTCGTTTGCTTGGGCGTGATGTATAGCATCATCACGCCCATCTTTGAGACGCCCGACGAGCCTTTTCACTATCGCTATGTGCGCTGGCTCCTGGAGGAGAAAACTCTCCCTCCCCTGGTAGTCTCTGAGGACGAGTGGGAGCAGGGTGAGTTCCATCAACCCCCGTTCTACTACCTTCTTGGGGCTTTGCTCACGGCCCCGGTGGACGTGCCGGCAGGCGAACCGATCTGCGAACGCAACCCGTACGCCAACCTTGGCCTCCCCCATGCGCCCGGAAACAAGAATGCCGTGCTCCATGCATCGGACGAAGGGCTGCCCTATGCCGGGGTGTCCCTGGCCGTGCACATGCTGCGCTGGTTTGGCGTCGCTTGCTCGGCGGCGACGGTCTGGCTTACCTATCGTATCGCAGCCCAGGTGGTTCCTAGACGCCCTGCTATAGCCCTCGGAGCCGCGGCCCTGACAGCATTCAACCCGCAATTCATCTTTTGCAGCGCGGCGGCCAACAACGACTCTTTGGTGACCTTGCTCAGTACCCTGGTCCTCTATCTGTCGTTGCGAGTGTGTATCAGCCATGGGCGGCCCTACGCTTCCCCTGTGGCGATCGGCATCGCAGTGGGGCTGGCGGGCCTAACCAAGCTGAGTGGACTTGCGGCTGGCGTGGTGGCCGTCTGCGCCTATGCGTGCAGCTTCTGGCGACGCAGTCAGCGCAGGATCTGGCAAGATCTCGTTCGGCCATTGGCTATCTTGAGCGCCCTGGCCCTGTCGATCTGTGGCTGGTGGTACGTTCGCAACGCCCTGCGCTGGGGCGATCTGTTCGGGATGCGCTCCTACAGCGATATCTTTGGCGTGTATCCCGAGCATCTGCCGCTCTCGCAGACGCTGATTTTCATGTTTGAGGCGCTGCTGTCCTACTGGGGCGTCTTTGGCTGGATGAACGTGTTGGCGGACGAGCTGTTCTACCTGTTTGTGCGTGTGCTCTCCATCCTTGCCCTGGTGGGCATGTTGCTGCTGGCCTTGCGAGTGTACGGGGAGCGCCATCTCGCCCGATATCGCCGGCGCGGTGCCCTCTTGATGGCTATCTGGGCAGGGGTCGTCTTAATCCTGCTGTTTCGATGGACGCAGACCATCACGCGCACTCAGGGGCGACTGATGTTTCCAGCCATCGCTGCGCTTTCGTTCTTCCTGATCGTTGGCATCCTGGAATGGGTGCCGCGGCGCTTTTCGGCTTGGTTGATCGGGGCCTTGACCGTGATCCTCCTGAGCGTGTCGGTAGTAGCCCCGTTCCGTTATATCCAACCGGCCTATGCGCTCCCACCGCGCTTGACGCTCGAGACCGTGCCCGACACGATTCGGGGCCTGGACGTGGCCTTGGGCGAGGAGATCTTTTTGCTGGGCTATGATCTGCCAGACGAGAGCGTGACTGTGGGCGAGCGTCTGCGCGTGCGCCTATACTGGCTGGCCCGCAAAAAGATGCGCACCAACTACACCATCTACTTGCACCTCTTTGGGCGAGATGAGGAGCGCATCGGCGCCCTGGATACCTTCCCGGGGGCTGGCATGTATCCGACCAGCCAGTGGATTCCCGGGGAGGTGATCGTGGACCAATACTGGCTGCCAGTTGATCCCACGGCCCAGGCCCCGGTCGGGGGCGCTCTGCGCGTGGGTATCTACGAGGACCTGGACACGCCGCTTCCCGCGTGGGATACCCAGGGAAACGCCATTGGTCCTGCGCCACAGATCGCACGAGTGCGGGTCGCCCCCGCGGTGATCTCCCTCTATGAGCCTGCCGAAAGAGTGGATGCCAGCTTTGGCGCCAAGATGCTCCTGATGGGCTATGGCATGGCGCGCGACGCAGATACCCCAGATGCACCTTGGCATATCACGCTCTACTGGCGCGCCCTGATCAAGATGTCTCACGACTATACCGTCTTCCTGCACCTTCTCGATGGCAGCGGCGAACTGGTGGCTCAGGTGGACGAGCAGCCCTTGGGCGGCCAGTATCCGACCAGTCTCTGGGCTCTCAATGAACAAGTCAAGGATGAACATTGGCTTTCGCTGCCTAGAGATCTTCCTCCTGGGGAGTATAGGCTCGTCGCTGGGCTGTATCTGCTAGAGACCGGTGAGCGTTTGACGATCGAGGGCCAGGAAGCAGCTGAGGATAGCGTGACGCTGGAGACGATCGCCATCGACCGAGACGTCGCGAGCCGATGACCGCTGCTCAGAGGCTGCCGCTGAATCCCAAGCGCTCCCGGGGAACAGGGCGAGAGCAAACCATCCGGGTGGCGCTGCTTGCCCTGATTCTGGCCTCATTCCTCCTGCGCATGTGGCGCCTGGATGCCAAAAGCATCTGGTGGGATGAGAGCCTGAGTCTGCATCGCGCCCAACGAGATCTTGGCTATATCCTGAGCAACCGCATTGACATAGCGGGCACAGAGACGATCGACCTTCATCCGCCCCTCTATTTTGCCCTGCTCCGCGTTTTCATCGTCTGCTGCGGCGAGGCCGACCTAGTCCTTCGCTTTCCCTCGG
>JAFGLK010000591.1 GCA_016928125.1 Anaerolineae bacterium | reverse complement strand
GTGATCGGCGGCGAGCTGAGCGGACACATCTTTTTCAACGACCCGCCTTTTGTGTTTGATGATGCGCTTTATGCGGCGGCCTTGCTGCTACAATACATGGACCACTATGGCGCGTCGGCGCGGCGTCCTCTGAGCCAGATCTTGGACGAACTGCTGGCCGGATTGCCCCGCTATATCAGCTCGCCTGAGATTCGCATCTCGTGTCCTGACTATGCCAAGTGGGATGTAGTCAACGCGGTTCGGGACACCTTTGCGAGTCGATATCGCGTGATCGACATCGATGGCGCCCGCATCTACTTTGGCGACAGCGATTGGGCCTTGATCCGGGCCTCCAATACGTCGCCCAAGCTCTCGCTGCGCTTTGAGGCCCGCACCGAGGCGGACGTGAAGCACATGAAAGAGATGGTGCGGGCCGAACTGGCGCGCCATCTCCCTGATG
Source organism: Anaerolineae bacterium (assembly GCA_016928125.1). The sequence goes on along the minus strand of JAFGLK010000591.1, from coordinate 2,885 downwards.
TGCCCGCTCTCTAGCGAGCGTTGGGCCGAACCGGGATGGGGACCCAAGGATGGAGAGCATCTGGAGCGTTGGGATCGACATCATCTATCTGACGAGGGCGGCGGGCGACTGGCTCGTGGCGCCCATGCGCGCCTTGTCGGCTTTGGGGCAGGCCGAGTTCTACCTGATCTTGATCCCCTGGCTCTATTGGTGCCTGAGCGTACGTCTGGGGCAACGGGTGGGCACTATCTTGCTCTTGAGCGTCAGCCTCAACGAGTTCCTCAAGGTCGCCTGCCATCAGCCACGCCCCTACTGGGTTGAGCCGGGCCTGGTTGCGTATGTGGGCGAGGCCAATTTCGGGCTCCCCTCTGGCCATGCTCAGCATGCCGTCAGTATCTGGGGGCTGCTTGCCGTCGGCCCGCATCTGGCCGAGCGACACAAACGCTGGTTCCCCCTGGCCTGCATGTTGCTAATCGCTCTCATCGGGCTGTCGCGCATGTACTTGGGCGTGCACTTCCCCACCGACGTAGCCGCTGGCTGGCTGTTGGGCGGGGTGCTGCTGTGGGCCTTTCTGCGCTGGGAGCCCTCGGTAAAAGCTTGGATCAACGGGAGACGGCTCAGCGCCCAACTCCTCCTGGCCTTGGTGGCCCCGGTGCTCCTGTTCGCGCCGGTTGCCCTGGCGATCATCAGCTTGCGAGGCTGGGATCTGCCGATGGCCTGGCAGCAGAATGCGCTGCTCAACTCGGGCGTCGCGATCGACCCATGGAACCTCGAGAACGTGATCAGTATGGCTGGGGTCACGCTCGGGCTGGCCCTGGGCGCCATCTGGATGGCACGGCGAGGTGGCTTGTGCGTGCGTGGCGCGCCGATCCAACTCTGCCTGCGTTACTTGCTAGGGCTGCTCGGGGTGGTTGTGCTCTGGTATGGCCTGCGCATGCTGACGAGCGGTATCGAAGGACCGGTGGGCATGCTGGTGCGCTATGCTCGCTACGCAGCGGTCGGATTCTGGGTCGCGGGAGCCGGGCCTGCCTGCTTCATGCGGCTGGGCCTCATCTCGCAGCGGTGCGCAGCGTGAACGCCGAGCCCTGGTTCGAGCGCGCCCTAGCAGGCTGGATGATACTTGCCGCGCTCACCTTCGGCCTGCTGTGGTTCGTGCCCGCTCCCTATGGCCGCCACACGCGCCGAGGATGGGGCCTGAGCCTGCCCAGCCGGTGGGCCTGGCTGATCATGGAGGCGCCAGCCTCCTTACTGGTGGCGGCCTTCTTTCTGGGGAGCGGTCCCCCTTGGAGGCTGACGGAGACGATCTTGATCCTCATGTGGGAGGCCCATTATGTCTTCCGCGCGTTCATCTATCCCTGGAAGCTATCGCCGCAGAGCAGGCGCGTTCCGCTGGCGATCGTGAGCTTGGGCTTCTTCTTCAACGTCGTCAACGCTACACTTCATGGGTACGACCTGTTTGTGCGCTCGGGGCGCTACGCACCCTCCTGGCTCGCGCGGCCACACTTCATGCTGGGGCTGGCGCTCTTTGTCGTGGGTATGACGATCAATCGGCGCGCCGACCGCGCCCTCAGGGAGCTTCGTAACCGTGGATCGGACTATGCCGTTCCGCGCGGCGGGCTGTTCCGCTGGGTCTCCTGTCCCAACTATCTGGGCGAGATCATCGAGTGGATCGGCTGGGCCCTGGCCACGCTATCCCCGGCGGCCCTCGCTTTTGCGCTGTGGGTGATCGCCAACCTGGCACCCCGCGCCCGAACACACCACCGCTGGTATCGAGAACGTTTCGCCAACTATCCGACCGAACGCCGCGCCTTGCTGCCGCGCCTCTGGTAGACGGCCCGGCGGGAGGGCGGCGGGGCCAGAGGCAGACCTGGTCCCACCCTTCGCGTCTTGCGAACCCGCAGTCGCTCTACTCCACGGTGACGCTCTTGGCCAGATTGCGCGGCTGGTCCACGTCGCACCCGCGCAGCACGCCGATATGGTAGGCCAAAAGCTGCAAGGGGACCACGGCCAGGATCGGCGTCAGATAGTGAGAGGTCTCGGGGATCCAGATCACGTCATCCGCCTTCTCCGCCACCTCCGTATCGCCACAGGTGGCAACTGCGATGACGCGCCCGCCTCGCGCTTTGACCTGCTCGATGTTGCTGAGCATCTTGGTACGCACCTTATCGCGCGGGCAGATGGTCACCACCGGCATCTGCTCGTCGATAAGTGCGATGGGGCCATGCTTCATCTCGCCGGCGGGGTAGCCCTCCGCGTGAATGTACGAGATCTCTTTGAGCTTGAGGGCGCCCTCCAGCGCGATCGGATAATTGATCCCCCGCCCGAGATACAGGAAATCCTCACAGTGCATGTACTGGCGCGCGATTTGCTCATAGTCGTTGCCATTGCTGAGCACCTGGCCCACCAACTCGGGCAGCTCGGCCAGATCCTGCAGCAGCCTGGCGCGTGCATCGGGCGTGAGCGTGCCGCGCGCCTGCCCCAGATAGATGGCGAGAAGATAGGCGGCCACGACTTGAGAGGTAAAGGCTTTGGTTGAAGCAACGCCGATCTCGGGACCGGCATTGAGATACACCACCCCATCGGCCAGACGCGCCGCCTGGCTGCCGACCACGTTCACCAGGGCAATGGCCTGCATCCCTCTCTCACGGGCGGCCTCCATCGCGGCGAGGGTGTCCACAGTCTCGCCTGACTGGGTAATGACCAACACTACACTGCCCGGCTCGAGCAGCGGATCGCGGTAGCGGAACTCGGATCCATAGTCCACCTCGACGGGCAGGCGCGCCAGGTCCTCGATCAGGAACTTGGCCAAGAGACAGGCATGCCAGGCCGTGCCGCAGGCCACAGCGTGCAGACGACGCAGGTGTGGCAACACCGGCTTCAGGCCTTCCAGATCAGCCAGAAGAACC
>JAFGLK010000101.1 GCA_016928125.1 Anaerolineae bacterium | reverse complement strand
TTCATCAGAAAGGTCAGCCGCCCCTCGATCTCTTTGAGCACCTCCTCAGCGATCTGCCACTGCTCGGCGTCGAGGGCGTCTTCGCGCTGCGTCAGCGCGCCCGCGATCTGCGGATGCAGGGAGCCCACCCAGCGCAAGGCATCGCCGATGCTGAGCGCCACAACCTCGCTCAGGGTCTTGCCCCCCACGGTGACCGCGGCGCTCTCGCGGCGCAGGCGCAGGCCGTGGCACTCGGGGCACGGCTGCTGCGACATGAAACGCCCATACCAGCGGCGCATGCCCTCTGAATGCGTCTGGCGGTAGCGGCGGCGGGTGCCGTTCACAATCCCCTCGGTTACGGACTCGTGATAGCCCGCGCCCCGCTCGCCGCTCCATTCCCAGCGGATCTTGACCCCCCCGTACAGAATGGCCTGCTGGCACTCGAGCGAGAGAGCGCGCCAGGGCGTGTCCAGGTCATGGTCAAAGTGCGCCACGATCTGGCGAGCCGCCTGATAGGTTCCCGATGTTTTTTTCTTGCGCAGCTCGCCCCAGCTCCGCACCCCACCCTCGTGTAGAGTCAGATCCGGATCTACAAAGAGCTGAGGATCGAATTCGATCTTTGTGCCGAGTCCGTTGCAGGTCGGGCACATACCCAGAGGCGAGTTGAAGCTGAACATCGCTGGCGAGAGCTTGGGAAAGCTGATGTTACAGACTGGGCAGGCGTTCTGTTCGGAGAGCATCCAGTCTGGCTCGCCCTCTCGGGCGACGATCACGATCCCATCGCCCATCTGCAGGGCCGTCTCGACCGAATCGGTGAGCCGCGCGAGAAAGGCTGCGCGGAACTCGCTTCCGGAGGCCGGGGTGACCAGACGGTCCACCACCAGCTCGATGGCGTGGCGCTTGTTCTTGTCCAGCACGATGGGCTCAGCCAGGTCGTGCACGCGCCCATCGACGCGCGCCCGCGAGAATCCATCCGCCTGCGCGGCGGCCAGCACATCGCTGAAGGTGCCTTTGCGGTTGCGGGCCAGGGGCGCCAGCAGCTGGAAGTGGGCCTCCTCGGGCAGACCGGCCACCTGCTCCACGATCTCCTGCGCCGATTGGGCGCGCACCACACGGCCGCACTCGGGACAGTGGGGCGTGCCCGCGCGGGCATAGAGCACGCGCAAATAGTCATAGATCTCGGTCACGGTGGCGACCGTGGAGCGAGGGTTCTTGCTCACCGCCTTCTGTTCGATGGCGATGGCCGGGCTCAGGCCGCCGATATAGTCCACCCGCGGCTTTTCCATCTGCCCGATGAACTGGCGTGCGTAGGCCGAGAGCGACTCGACATAGCGCCGCTGGCCCTCGGCATAGAGCGTATCGAAGGCCAGCGACGATTTCCCGCTGCCTGACACCCCCGTGATCACGATGAGCCTGAAACGTGGCAGCTTCACATTGATGTTTTGCAGGTTGTGTTCCTTGGCGCCACGGATGACGATCTCTTCAGGGTACATGCGGGGACATCACCTCGTCTTGAGTGGATGGACGCTCCGAGTATAGCATGAATTCATGTCAGAATGCAGCATATATTGGCTGGGCATTAGAAAATCTGTTCTATTCCCTCTCGGTGCTGGATGGGAATCGCTTCCGCTGCCCCTCTGCGATTGACAGCGCTACGCCCTTGTCGTACAACCTGGCCATCATCCTACCTGTCCATGGGAGGCGTTATGAAGATCACCCAGATCGAGTTGCTCAAGGTGCCGCCGAGTTGGGTATGGGTGCGCATCCACACCGATGCAGGCCTGACCGGATTGGGTGAGCCCTACCTGGAGAGCCATCCCGACACGGTCATCGCCGAGGTCCGCCGTCTGGAGCCGATGCTCGTCGGGCAGGACCCCACCCAGGTGGAGCGCCTGTGGCGGATGATGTACGCCTCAGGGTCGGGCTACCGCGGCGGCCCGGTCAAGCTAAGCGCCATCAGCGGCCTCGACATCGCTCTGTGGGACATCGCGGGCCAGGCCGCGGGCCTGCCCATCCACCGCCTACTGGGTGGCGCCTGCCACGAACGCGTCAAGATGTACCACGCCACAGGCGGTGGCCTGCCCTGGTGGGTCGAGCCAGGCCTGCCCTACCGCGCCGGCCGCCCGGCCTCTGCTCAGCCCCCCACCATCGAGGCCTATGCCGAGGGCGCGCGGGTCCTGGTCGAGGAGTGGGGCTTTCGCTGCCTGAAGGCCCATTTCGGCCTCGGCGAGGGTCTGGAGGCCACTCGCCAGGTGGATGAGTTCGCCGCGCGCTTTGCGGCCATACGCGCAGGCGCAGGGGCCGACACCGACGTGGCCGTCGACATCCACAACCCCCATCCGGCGGTGGCCGCGCAGCTCATGGAGGCGCTGGCGCCGCACCGGCCCCTCTTCGTCGAGGAGGCCCAGCCCATCGAGCGCGTCGACGTCCTGGCCGATCTGGCGCGCGGGGCGAGGGTCCCTATCGCGGCCGGGGAGCGCTGGATGGGCAAGTGGATCTTCTTCGACGCATTGAGCCGCGGCGCGCTGGCTGTGGTGCAGCCCGACATCTGCCACGCCGGCGGCATCACCGAATGCAAAAAGATCGCGGCCATGGCCGAGGCCGCCTACGCCAAGGTGGCTCTGCACTGCCCCTTGAGCCCCATCGCCCTGGCCGCCTCGCTGCAGCTCGACGCCTGCCTGCCCAACCTGCTGGTGCAGGAGCACAACGAGGTCAACGATTGGCGCGCCGGCCCCCGACACGAGGACGGTCCCACCTATATCGGGAAGGGCTATCTCAAGGAGCCCCTGGTCTTGGACGACGAGGGCTATGTGCAGGTGCCCCAAGGCCCCGGCCTGGGGATCGCGCTGGACGATGAGGGCCTGGCGGGCATTATGGCCAAGCCCTGGCACGTACAACGGGGCTAGACCGAGCACAGGTTGAGGAGCTGTGCCCTGGGCGAAAGGCCGCTCGCCCCGCGAGTCCACCGGCATCAGTATAGCGCACACAGGCTCCCCGGCAAATGCCTGAACTTAATCGCTTACAGATGCCGCGATGCGCTGTCCGCGAGGGCCTCCTTCGCCTGGCGATAGGCGGTATAGTCGCCCGGATACTCGACCAGGCGGCCCTCGTCGAGGTCGACGATGCGATCCACCACGCGATCCAAAAAGTAGCGATCGTGCGAGATCACCAGGAGCGTCCCTTGAAAGTCGTCCAGGGCGTTCTCCAGCACCTCGCAAGAGGGCAGATCCAGGTTGTTGGTGGGCTCGTCAAAGAGGAGCAAGTTGGCGTCGGATAGCATCACCTTGGCCAACTGCAGCCGGCTGCGCTCCCCGCCCGAGAGCTGGTGCACGGGCTTGCGTGCCATGGCGTAGGGAAAGAGAAAGCGCCCCAACACGCTGACGGCCTCATCTTCATACATCTGCTTGGCCTGGCGGATCTCCTCGATGAGCGTGCGCTCGGGGTCCAGGGTCTCGTGTCGCTGGGCATAGTAGCCAACGCGGATGCTTGGTCCAAGGACGATCGTGCCGCCGGACGGGACGAGTTCGCCCAGGACGCAGCGCATGAGCACGCTCTTGCCAGCGCCGTTTGGCCCAACCAGCCCGACCCGCTCGCCGTGCCAGAGCAAAAGGTCCAAACCGGCCAGCACGATCTGCTCCTCGCCCTCGCCGCGAGTGAAGATCATGTCCAGATCGGCGATCTCGAGCACCTTGTTGGAGCCCCGCCAGCCCGCCAGATCCAGATCCATGCGCCGCCGCTCGAGCACCGGCTTGTCGACACGTTCCATGCGCTCCAGCATCTTCTTCCGGCTGCGCGCCTGGCGGGCATGACGCTCGTTGACCACGATGCTAGCCCAGCGCTCAAAACGTTCGATGGCCGCCTCGATGCGCGCGATCTCCTTCTGTTGGGCGCGATAGGCCTGTTCCTGGCGCAGCAGGCGCAACTGCTTCTCGACGGCGTAAGCGGTATAGTTGCCTGCATAGACCTGCAGCTGGTGGTCCTCAACCTCGGCGATGAGCGTGACGGTCTCGTCCAGCAGATAGCGATCGTGGGAAACGATGATCACCGTGCCGGGGAAGGCGTTGATCAGGCGCTCCAACTGCTCCTTGCGCTGTAGATCGAGATGGTTGTCCGGCTCGTCCAGCAAGAGCAGATTGGCGCCCGCCGCAAGCAGCTTGGCCAGCCCCACCATCTTGGCCTGGCCGCCCGAGAGGGTACCGATGGGTTGCTCAAACGTCTCCGGCTCCAGACCGGCGACATGAAGCGCCTCGCGCACGCGGCTCTCGTAACGATAGCCATCGAGCTGTTCGAACGCATGCTGGGCGCGGTCATAGGCGCGCATCGCTCGCCCCAGGGCCGCCTCGTCGTGATGGACGCGCGGGTCCGCCATCTGGGCTTCGATGCGCCCCAACTCGCGGCGAGCCTCCCGGATATCCTCGGCCGCCCCGTAGGCCTCCTCCCAAACGGTGCGCGCGGGATCGAGAGCGGGCTCCTGCGCCAGATAACCGATGGTGACGTTCTTGTGACGGTAGATTCGGCCGCCATCCGGCGTGAGCTCGCCCGCGATGAGCCGGAGCAGGGTCGACTTGCCGGCGCCGTTGGCCCCCACCAGACCGATCTTCTGGCCGGCCTGAACCTCCCAGTTCACGCCGTTGAGCACGAGTTGGGCTGCATAGTGGTGAATGATCTCTTGGAGGTGGACGACGATCACGAAAGGAACTCCGCTTGATCGATGGGTGACATACGGTGGCCGCAGGATGGGCGTAATGCGAACGGCAATCTAGCTCAGCCAGGGGTTGCAGTCAAATCCGGCGGCAGGGCGCGAGCAACGAGGTACGACATAGGCTCACTTGAGCCGACGTCAGGCGGGTGCTGGGCGACGCACCTCACAACGCCGCGCCTGTTTGACTCCAATCCAAGGTCACCCGCCCGCCTCGACGGGCCATTGCGCGGTCAGAAGCGAAGGCTAATCTCGAGCACAGGGCCTCGGCCCTCAACCGCAAAACCCTCAGCGATGCCATCCACTTGATCGCTATGCCGCCCAAACGCCAGAGCCGTCCCCCGAAACACCAGCGCGTAGAGGGCGCCCCCATACTGGGCGGAGATCACATAGGCGTGCTCTTAGGGGCACATGGGTCGCCCGGCGGATGAGGGCGAGCCACTCGACACAGAAGAGCACTCCTGCAGCAACCAAGCTGGCTGGCGTCCGCACCCATCAGTCTGGTTCCTGCAGGAGGACCCCTTCTACAGTTCGGTGTACTGGCTAGTTGAGGCGTATCGAGTCCGTCGAACCCCATCTGCGGCTCAATCGAGGCCTCTTGCGTAGGCGCGTCTCAGATCGTCTTTTCACCTGACGGTGGCACTCCGAACCCCGACTGCCCAGGCCTCAAGGCTGGGATCGGTCGCCTCGTAAAACTCACGCAATAGAGCCTCAGTGTCCCCGACTATCAAGACGGTACTGAGTTCGGCTCCCACCCCCGTAGACCAGGCCTCCAGGCTGGGATCTGTCGCATGCCGATACTCACTCAACAGGGCCTCCACACGGCTGACGGTAGGGCCATGATCCAGCTGAGCCCCCTGCGCAAAGGTCCAGGCCTCAAGACTCGGGTCGGTGCCCTCACGGTACTCCTGCAAGAGCTGCTCATCATGGCTTGCGCCCACAGGCAGCACGGACAGCCAGACCAACATGATGCCTATCACAATGCCCATCACTACACGCTGCGTTTGCTGGGTTTGCATGTCAAACCTCCCACCATATATGGCGCCAGTGGCGCTATCTCCTCGCGTCCTCTGGCGTTGTCTGTTTCTGATCACAGGATACAGGAATTGGGTGAGTGCCACATCGAGGAGAGTGACCATTTCGTGCATCGCCCTGCCGTTGGTGAAAACGCTAGGGATACATAGATCCATGTAGATATGGCATGAGGAACGTGACTGCAGCCCGAAAACAGAGATTGCCTGAGCGACATGCCAGAGTTGGGCATCATGGGCGGCAGTGATCAGGCGCGGGGCCACTTGCATCGGGATAGACGAATTGTGCGAGACCGTGCTACAATGCGACCCATGCGAGACAAGGAGGCGAGGGAACATGGCTTCTTCTGCTCGGACCATAGCGCTGGATGTGCTTCTGGAACTGAACCTGGGATCGCCGATCGGCCAATGCCGCGCCATGCCCGTCGCGCTGGGTCCGTCCGGGCCTTCTGCCATCCTGGTCGTGTACGGCGCGGATTTCGACGTGGATCCGTACGTCGAGATGTTCTTTTTTCCCAGCGACACGCTCAAGATGGCCCTGCTGACGCCCGAGGGCGGGATTCTCTGGCGGCGCGATCTGGGGCCGGGCGTGGTGCCGGGAATCTGGTTCTGCCCCGTGTTCGCGTTCGATCTGGACGGCGACGGAGTGGACGAGATCTGGTACGTGAGCAATGTGAACCGCGATCATCCCCTGGGCCTCAGCGGCTATCGTCTGGAGCGCCTGGACGGGCTCACGGGCCAAACGACGGGCCAATGGCCCTGGCCCTATGCGACGGAACCGCGGCAGTCGCTCAGCCACACCTTTCGCAACTTTATCCTGGGCGGGCACGCCCACGACCGCCCCGTGCTGGTCACAGCCCAGGGAACCTACGGCGACATGTTCCTGCAGGGCTGGGCCACAGACCTGGCGCCGATCTGGCAGGTGCACATCCGGGCGGACGAGCCGGGGGCGCGCGGCAGCCACATGTGCGCACTGGTGGATCTGGACGACGACGGGGTGCAAGAGATCTTGTGGGGCGAGCGCTGCATCGCCCTGGACGATGGCCGCGAGCTGTTCTGCGCCGATCGGGCCTCCTATGGCGGCCATTCGGACATCGTCCAGCCGGTCCTGGATCGCGCCAGCGGGCATTGGGCGATCTACACCTGCCGCGAGGGCGACGGCCAGGCTTCCCCACGCGTGGCACTCTACGACGCCCACGGCCGCCGCCGATGGGGCGACGTGGAGTATGGCCACATGGATATGGGCTGGGTCGCTCATCTGGGCCTGGAGGGCGATCCGGTGGCCATGGCGATCCGCATCGGCCACAAGACGTGTGGCCCCGACGGGCGCTTTCACCAGGACCGCGACGAGTTCGTCTACGCCGCCCTCACGGGCCAGCCGCTGGAGCTGCCCTTTGGCGTATACGGCACGCTGCCCGTGGACCTGAACGGCGATGGCTATCATGAGCTGGTGCGCGGCCTGCCCGGGCAGGATGGCGCGGTGCTGACCCGACAGGGCGAGATCGTGGGCCGGGTCGGCGGCACGGTGGCGATGCTGAGTCGATTCATGGACCGTCCCGGAGAACAATTGCTGGCCTTTTACCCCGATGGCACACTGCGCGTGTGGGCCGATCGATACGCCGCCGATAGCGCGACAGCCCGCGCTCGCTATGAGCATCCCCTCTACCGCGCCAACCAACGCCTCACCGGCGTGGGATACAACCTGGTCAACCTGGGCGGCATCTAGCGCCGGCAATCGCGGCGCGGCACCTTGGCGGTTTGCCAGGGCGCTCTCAGGCTGTCATAATAGGGAAGAGCCAGAGGGTGGATGACATCAATTGCTCGACGCGAGGTGACATCATGATGCAAACACGACCGCTCGGCAAGACGGAATTGCAGGCCTCGGCCATCGGCCTGGGATGCGCCCAGCTGGGCTCCTCCAGCACGCCTTACGCCGTTCAGATTGTGCAGCGCGCCTTGGAGATGGGCGTCACCTATCTGGACGTGGCGCGCGGCTATCGCGACGCCGAGACCAAGATCGGCTTGGCCCTCGATGGCCAACGCGAGGGGGTCATCCTCTCGACCAAGACGGGCGCCAAGACCCGAGACGACGCCTGGGCGCATCTGGGGGAATCGCTCAAGCAGCTTCGCACAGATTATGTCGACAATCTACACCTGCACGGGCTCCGCTCCGGCGACGACATGGATCAGCGCCTTGGACCCGGCGGCGCACTGGAGGCGCTCATCGAGGCACGCGATCAGGGCGTCATCGGCCATATCGGCTGCACGAGCCACCATGCCGCAACCCTCGTCGAGGCTCTGGATCGTTTTCCTTTTGAGATCATCCTGGTACCGATGAATATCGTGGAGCGCGATCCTTTGCGCGAGTTGATCCCTCTGTGCAAGGAACGGGGCGTCGGCGTGACTATCATGAAGCCGGTGGCCACCGGGTTGCTTCCCGCTGGACTGGCCCTCAAGTGGCTTCTCAATCAGCCGATCAGCTCCGCGGTGCCGGGCGCCACGACGGTGTGCGAGGTGGAGGAGAACGCCCGCGTCGGGCATCTGGACCAGACCCTCTCGGCGGCGGAGATGGCCGAGATCGAGGCCGAGCGCAACTACTGGGATACGCGTCGCTGCCGAATCTGTGGCGAGTGTTTGCCCTGCCCGGCCGAGGTCCACATCCCATCCGTGTTGGGCACGGACGTGATGTACGATCACTATCGCACCATGGGCGCCGAGGGTTTTCGGTCATTCTCCTGGTCACGCGCAGCCGTTGAGGGCGATCTGCCAGGGCGCCGCGAGACGATCGCCGCCATCGAGGCCTGCACCGACTGCGGTGAGTGCGAGCCACGCTGTCCCCACGGCCTGCCGATCCGTGAGATGCTGCGCGGCATGCTGCCGGCGATGCGCGACATGGTCGCGATCTACCAGAGCTTTCTATCGGATTGAATCAGGAGACGTCGATCTGGCATGATGGGGTGCCGCAGGTGACTGGCGCGATGGCTTCGCGTCGCCCGACGCTAGCCGAGGTCGTCGCCCTCATAGCCGATATAGAGGTGTTCGCGCTCCGCTGCAGCCCGCAGGGCGGGATCGTCCGAGTAATAGCCGCGCAGCGCCGGCGAGATCAGCTGAGCGATGCGTCGCATGATCTCGTGGCCGATCTCATCCAGTTGTTGCCGCCGCTCGCGGCCACGTCCGCTGATCTGGAAGGGGCCAAAGGGCTCCCCAATGCGCACCGTCACGTGCGCTCGGCGGCCCCCTCGCAGACTGGGAAAGACCTGAGGCAGGCCATCGCAGCCCACCGGCACGAGAGGCGCGCCGGTTCGCGTGGCTAGGAAAGCGGCGCCCGGACGCGCCGGCCTGAGAAAAGCCTCGCGCGAGGTGGCCTCGGGATAGACCCCCAGGATGCCTCCCTGCGACAGGACGCGCTCCGCTACGCGCAATGCCCCCCGACTGCCCGTCCCTCGAAAGACGGGCAGATAGCCCCATACCTTGGGAATCCAGGTGACGATGGGTGGCGCGTTCGGCATGCGAAAGCCGCCGATGAATTCGAGCGGCCAGGGAGCAATGCCCACCATCAAGGCCGGGTCGATGAAAGAGAAATGGTTCGCCACCACGATCAGAGGACCCTGCCTGGGCAGGTTCTCCCGACCTTGGATCTCGAGCTGCGTCAAAGCCGAAAGAGCGCCGTGGGCGAGCCAATGCAGAACCTTGCGCACAGCTCGCCGCCGTGGATACCGCACGCCTCTGAACATTGCTTCCATCTCGCTCGCTCCACCGACGCGATCCGACGCGCCGTCGAACGGCCGCACTCAGACAGATGCCAGGCTGGCCTCCTCGGCTGCGATGCGGGCGCGA
>JAFGLK010000590.1 GCA_016928125.1 Anaerolineae bacterium | reverse complement strand
CGCGGCCCGCTATGCTCGCACGTTGGGGATCGACCATCTGGGCATGACCGGCAAGTTCCACACCTCGTGGGGCGACTTTCACTCGTACAAGAATCGGGCGGCCCTGGAATTTGAGTGCTTTCACATGTTGGCCCTCAACGCCAAGTGCTGCGTCGGCGACCAACTCCATCCCGATGGACGCCTTGACCCGCCCACCTACGATCTGATCGGACAGGTGTACGCCAGCGTCAAGGCCAAGGAGCCTTGGTGCGCCGGAGCGCAGCCTGTGGCCGAGATCGGCGTGATCACCCCGGAGGAGTTCGATCCCGGCCAGCACCGCACCGAGAAGAATTTCGATGCCATCATGGGCGCCACGCGCATGCTCCAGGAGGGCGCGCACCAATTTGACATCCTCGACTCGGCGAGCGACCTGACGCCCTATGCCCTGCTCATGCTGCCCGACCGCGTGCCTGTCGACGCCACGCTGGCCGCCAGGCTGCAGGCCCACCTGGAGGCCGGGGGCGGCCTGATCGCGTCCTTCGCCTCGGGGATGGATGCGGGCCAGAGCCGCTTCGCGCTGGACGCCCTAGGGGTGCGCCTGGTCGATGAGGGCCCGCGGGATGCCCATGGAGAGCTCGCGCGCGGCCGCGAGTTCCCGGCCAACGACTTTGTCGACTATGTGCTGCCGCGCCAGATCCTCACTTACGGGCTACCGCAGACGGAACATGTCATGTACATGCGGGGCATGGCGGTCGCGGCCGCCGAGGGCACGCAGGTGCTGGCCGATCGAGTGGCCTCCCACTTTGATCGCTCGTATCGGCATTTCTGCTCGCACCGGCAGACGCCCTCCTCGGGGCAGGTCGTGGGGCCGGCCGTGGCGCAGAATGGCCGATGCATCTATTTCAGCCATCCCATCTTCTCCCAATACCAGACACGAGCCCCTCGTTGGTGCAAGCAGCTCTTCCTGAACGCCCTGGCGCGCCTGCTGCCCGATCCGCTGGTGCAGATCCAGGCCCCCACAGCCACGATCGCCGCCCTGAACAGCCAATCAGACGCGAATCGCTGGGTGCTGCACCTCCTGCACTATGTGCCAGAGCGCCGAGGCGAGGCCTTTGATGTGATCGAGGATGTGCTGCCCCTGTACGATGTACCCGTGTCGGTGCGCGTCGAACGTCCCGTGAGCAGCCTGCGGCTGGTTCCGGAGCAGATCTCGCTGGGCTTCACCCAGGCGGATGGCCGCGTGCACTGCCGCGTGCCCAAGATCGAGGGGCATGCAATGATCGAGATCGGCTTGGCCTGACCACGGAGGCGTCCATGCGAACCATCTATGCCACCGCCAGCATCCCGCGCTTTCTTGCCACGCGCGCGCTCGGTCGCATCTGGCCCGATGTGATCGTGAGCCCCATCGGAGTGCCACGCTACATCGAGATGCCGGACCCGCCTTTGCCCACCGCCCATCATGTCCGCGTGCGCAACCGCATCGCGCTGATCTGCGGCACGGACCTGCATTGGGTGCGCGGTGAGGGCGATCTGAGCGTGGCAGTCAACGCCCTGCCGTCGACCGGACGGTACTATCTGGGGCACGAACTGTGCGGCGAGGTGATCGAGGTTGGGGCCGCGGTTGAGACCGTGCAGCCAGGCGATCGCGTCGCCCTGCGCTATCCGCTGCCCTCTTGCGGCTCTCTGGGCATTGAGCCGGCCTGTCGGCATTGCGCTCGCGGCCAGTATGCCTTGTGCGAGAACCAGGCGATGGGCCGCGAGCCGGTGGCCATCGGTGGCGGCTGGAGCGACACCTTCGTGGCCCACGCCTACCAGCTATATCGCCCGACTCTGCCGCTCAGCGACGAGCAGATCGCTCTGCTGGAGACGGTCAGCGTAGGTCTGCACGTGGCTCTGTGCGCCAGGCCAGCGCCCGGCGACCGGGTCCTGATTCTGGGGTGTGGCACCACAGGATTGCTGACGTTGCAGGCCCTGCGAGTGCTCATGCCCGACGTGCACGTCACCGCGCTGGCGCGCTATCCCTTCCAGGCCGAGGCGGCCCGCCATCTGGACGCGCATGCGGTGGCCCTTCGCGAGGACGGCTACGAGCTCACAGAGCGCCTCACGGGGGCGCGACTCTATCGCGGATCCTTCGGTGGCGCCATGCTGCTGGGCGGCTTTGATGTCGTGTACGATTGCGTCGGCTCTTCGCGCACCCTGACCGACGCCCTGCGCTGGACCCGCGCCGGCGGGCAGGTGGCCCTGGTCGGCATCGGCTTTGACCCCTTGCACGTGGATCTGACGCCGCTCTGGTATCAGGAATTGCGCCTCGTCGGCCCGATCTGGCATGGCCGCGAGATGTGGCAGGGTCAAGAGATCGATACCTTTGACCTGGCCGCGCAACTCACCGCCCAAGGACGGCTCCAGAACGAGGGCCTGATCACCCATCGCTATCCGTTTGACGAGTGGCGCCAGGCCGTCAAGGCGGCGGTCGACAAGGGCCGCTACCGCAGCATCAAGGTGGCGATGCAGATGGGCTAAGCGGGCCAGCCCCGCCTCTGGCTATCCCAAATTATCCCAATTGACGGGACGATCGTATCGCTCCCAGAATGACATGGGCAGACAAAGGGGGGCAGCAGCCATGCCATTCTGGGGGGACGGGCTGGAGATCGAGGTGCAGGACAGGTACGGAGATCACCCGATGGAGCCGCGGCCGGTGTCGTTCCGCTGGAACCACCGACAGCTCCGAGTCGCGCATATCAGCACCTCCTGGCGCGTGCACACCGAGTGGTGGACGGAGCACGAGATCTGGCGCGACTACTGGGAGGTGGCCACGGCGGACGGCGTGCTGGCCTGGTTGTTCTACGACCGCAAGGCGAGCAAATGGTACCTGGAGAGGGTGATGGAATAGCCTTGTACCTCTTCCGGCCCGGAGCGTGCCTATGCGGCCGCGCTCATCAGTCTCGCCGCCAGATAAGGGGCAGCGCCACCGAGCGATTAGGCGTCGCCGTGGGGCTCGGTGTGGGCGTCGGCGTCGCCGTGGGGCTCGGCGTGGGCCTCGGCATCTCGCCATAGGTGAAGGACAGGCGCGGGCGCTGCTCGGCGAAATAGTCCGGCGCCTCGGACGCGCTGAATGTATACTGCGTGCTCACCCGGGCCTGGCCCAACACCGCCACGCCGTGATTCTCCTCAGGCTGCGCCACCCACTGCTGCACCAGCTCGGTCACGTCCAGAGAGAAAAAGCGCCCCACGTGATTGATCGGCAGCTCACAGATCGCGCCCAGCCTCGCTGCATCGCCCTGTTGAAAGATCGGCGCAGCAGCCCAAGCCCGACCGACCGCCGGGGCGTTCCAGGTCGCCTCGTCCTCACGCCATGCCTCCGCAAGGGGATGCACGTGCAGCAGCACGTGCCGCGCCACGCTGCGGGTGTCGGCGTACAGCTCCAGCGTCGCGCTGAAGACGCGCGCAGAGGGTGCGATCTCGGGCATAGCGAAACGCAAGAGCGTGATCTGGCTGCCATCGCCACGCACGCGCAGAGCGCCCAAGGGACCGTTGATCTGATCGGGCGCCCAGGCGTCGAGATAGGTATCCTCGGCGCCGGCATAGCCCGCTGAACCGTGTTGCAGCGTGGCGGTCTGAGGATTCACGGGCAACAGATCGACGCGCACCTCGCTGACCCGAACTGTGGCGCCCGCCATCACGACCACATGCCCAACGTAGGGGCGCGGCTCCTCACCAGCCAGATCGACGGTGAAGGCCAACGAGTCCGGCGCGCCGCTGCTTGCGCTGCCCTGCGTCGTGGCGAGATGCAGCCAGGGCACCGTGGCGGCCGCGAACCAGGGCTGCTGGACGGCTTCGGTGGTCAGCAGCAGTGACCCACTGGCGCGCGGCTCATCGAGCGTAGCCTGCAGTGCCAGCATACGCGGCGATAGGATGAGGTCAGGCTCCGCTGAGCTATTCACCTGAACCTGCAGGCCAACGAGGGCGGAGACGTACCCGGCTGTAACATCGCTCACCCGGAGAGCGGCGCTGTGCAGCCCGTCCGCCAGCCCAGAGCCCTCCACGGTCACGCTGACCAGAGCGGGTAGGCTCTCTCCCTGCGTGGGCACCACCTGGACCCAGGGCGCCGTTGGCTCGACCTGCCAGGCCGCACTGCCCCCGTCGCTGGCCTCAATCAGCACCGAGCGCTGCTGCGCATCGCCCAACGCAGAGGGAAACGCGTAGCGCAAGGCCGCGGGATTTGTCTGCACGCGATGCGAGTCGGGCCAGACGATCGAACCGCTCCAGCCATGGTCACCCGCCGAGTCCACCACATGCACGAAGAAAAAGTCGCCCGGAGCCACACCGGTGACAGCCACCTGCACTTCGGCGGGGTTGCTGCCCGGTTGCCAGGCTGATACGACGCCGTGGCGCCCTACCAGCTCGATGCGCT
>JAFGLK010000589.1 GCA_016928125.1 Anaerolineae bacterium | reverse complement strand
GTGGTGGCGCGCATCAACGCCGAGTTCTCCCCCGACCAGGTGCTCACCCCCGACGACGACGCGCGGCAGCAGATCGTCGAGCGCATCCGGCATTGGACTCAGGGGGAGCTGCGCCAGCGGGGTTTCGGCGCGGTGGACCTGCGCGTCGAGGCCGACCTGGCCCAGCGCATCCAGCACCAGATGCTGGGCCTGGGCTTCCTGGAGCCGCTGTTGGGGCGCGACGACGTCTCTGAGATTATGCTCAACCAGGACGGCTCCCTGTGGCTGATGCGCAAGGGCCAGGTGAATCCCACGCCAGTCGCCGACGTCCTGCCCGACACCACCCGGCCCGGCGTCACCGAGGTGCGCATCGTGATCGACAAGCTGCTGGGCCAGGTCGGGCGGCGCGTGAGCGAGGCCGAGCCCATCGTGGCGGCCAAGCTGCCGCGCTCCCCCAGGCTTCCGGCCGGCGCGCGCGTCAACGTCGTCATCCCGCCGATTGCCAACGGGCCGTACCCGGAGATGAACGTGCGGCTGTACGAGCCCAAGCCCGTCCCGGTCGAGCAGCTGCTGGCCTGGGGCGAGATGGACGAGGAGATCGCCGGGTTCCTGCGCAATTGCGTGCTGCACCAGCTGCGCATCGTCGTCGCCGGCGGCACGGCCACGGGCAAGACCACGCTGCTGTCGTGCCTGGTGGGGTTCATCCCGCCCGAGCAGCGCATCGTGTTCGTCGAGGATCCGGCGGAGCTATTCGTCGAGCATCCCCACGTGGTCAGCCTGGAGGCCCGCCCCCCGACGACGGAGGGCAAGTACGGCGTGCGCGTGGGCGACCTGGTCACCACGGCGATGAGGATGAGCCCCCGGTGGCTCGTGGTGGGCGAGGTGCGCCACGGGGACGCGGCGGTGTGGCTGATGCGGGCGCAGATGAGTGACCATCCGGGGATGAGCACGGTCCACGCCGACGACCCCAAGAGCGCAGTCGAGACGCTGTGCTTGCTGGCGATGATCGACAACGACCCGCCGGTGCGCGCCCAGGCCACCAAGACGCTGATCGCCCGTTCCATCGACCTGTTCGTGCAGATCTCGATAGACCCTTGGGGCGTGCGCCGGGTCACGCGCATCGGGCAGGTGGCTCCGGAGTTGAAGGCGGGCGAGGTGTGGATCGACGACCTGTACCTGTACCAGGCGGAGCGGAGTACGAGGGAGCGGCCGGTGTGGGATAAGGTAGGGGAATTGACGAGAAAGCGAACGATGGTCGGGGAACGCAAGCCGTAAGGAAAGAGCAGAATGAGCAGAAAGAAAAAACAACTCGCGCGGGAGACCGGGGTGGTCCTGGCCTTTGCTCCTGAGTGGGCAAAAGTACGCGGTGTAAACGATACCAATACGACGCTCTTGCTGCAGCTACGCGCCTGCCGAAACCCCGTGCCGGCTGCGGCTATGGCGCTCGACACGCTGAGTGAGAGAGTGCCTGTCAGTGACGACGATTACCGGGCCGTTCTCGAAGACGTCGCTGTCAGGACAGTATGGGCAGAAAACGACTGTGATCGCTACGTCGAAGCGTCGGACATCCTCCCTCGCTTTCGGATTATCGATTGGGCGCAGCGCATCTTTTGTACCGCGCTGTTGGCGCGGATGCGCCACGCGGGGAGTGACATCCCTGTGCAGGAGTGGGAGGAGATGGAGCAGCAGACCGGGACGCGCACGGCAATCGGTGCCGCGCGCACAACCCAATCAATAAAGGAGAGTGAGAGATGACACTGACAACCGAAACCGTAGATGCTCGCTCACACGAGCTGATGAAGGAGTTTACGGAGCATTGGGAAAAGATCACGACAACCTACCCCGAAATGACCGACAAGCTCAAGGTTTTCGTGCTCTGGCAGAGCCAAAAGATCGCCGCGCTACAGGTGATCTGCATCGAACTGGCAAAGCAACTCAGGTGTTTGGCGGAGTTGGTGCTGGACGAGAGCGACCCAATCTACGACGACCTGATCGCAGATGCGGTGGCGGAGCAGACCGGGACAGTCGATCCTGATTGGCCCGATCCCTTGGCAGGAGAGGAAGAATGAACGTTCCGACCATACCCTTGTGGTTCGTCGCCGGCATCGCGGCGATATGGGCCGCCCTCGTCCTGTGGAAGCTGTTCGGCGAGCGGGCGCTGACACGCTCCCGCGATGCCGGCAAGCTGGAGCACCTCACGGGCAGCGGGGAGCAGACGCTGGAGAGCCGCAAAGGGCTGGCAGAGGAGCTCAACCAGGCCGGGCTGAGCCTCTCGGCGGGCGCCTTCAACGGCCTGCGCCTGGCCGGGGTCGTGGGGGGCGGCCTCGTCGCCCCGCTGCTGGGGATGCCGTTCCTGGTGGGGGTGTTCCTGGCCGTCGCAGCCTGGTTCGGGCCTCTGTGGTGGGTGCACGACCGCGTCCGCCGGCGCGGCATCCAGATCGAGCAGGAGCTGCCATCGGCGCTGTCCCGCCTGGCGGCGCTCCTGCCGCTGGTCACCTCGATGCCCCAACTGCTGGCGATGGTGGCCGAGAGCCTGACCTCGGTCAACCCCAAATCACCCCTGGCGGCGGAGCTACGCCGCGCCGCAGCGGATCTGCGCGACCGGGGGCCTGTCGCCCTGGCCGACCTGGAGGCCCGCGCCCCCAGCCCGGCGCTGTCCACGCTGGCCTTCAACCTGCGCGTGTATCTGGCCGCCGGCGGCGAGCAGGCG
>JAFGLK010000588.1 GCA_016928125.1 Anaerolineae bacterium | reverse complement strand
TGGGCCATCACGCTGTCGAGCACAGGCGTGCGCATCAGCAGGAAGCAGGTCCGACGCGTGGCCGCGACCATGGCACGCACAAAGCCAGGCAGATCACGGGCCATATACATGGCATGGGCACACAGCGATAGGTCGTGTGGCGTCATCTGCACGTCTGGCCAGGTACCCTGCACCACGCTCACGTTGGCGATCTCAGCAGCCTGGAGATGCTCACGGAGCACCTCGATCATGGCTGGCGAGGGCTCCACGGCCGTCACGTGACGCAGATGAGGGGCCAGCAAGCTCGCCCACGCGCCGGTTCCCGCACCGATATCCAGCAAGGTGCTCTGAGCGTCACATCGCGACAGGATGAAGGTACGGCTCGAGTCGGGTCGCTGCCAGCGCTCTCTGCCGCGGGCCTGGAATTGGCGCGCCCGACCGCGCCAGGCATCGCGCTGGTCCTCGCCAGGCCCCTCATGCGCTCTGCTGCGTATGGCCGCGCGTCGTTCGACCAACTCGCGCCACAAAGTGCTCCAGTTGGGGATGGTCTGCATGATCTCCTCCGCATGGTCCCCCGTTTTGAGGTTGAGACCTTGCGTAACAGCGCCTATTGCGACACGTGGGCTCGCATAGCCCCATGATAGACCATCACGACAGCGCGCGCCAATCGGCGTCTGGCGAGATGCAATGATCGCCGCCAATTGGCCTTGCGGATAGGCTCGACGCCGGATATACTGATCGTATGGCATTGAGAGAGCGTTCTGGTTCGTAGAACGCGCTGAGATCAAGTGAGCGTGGCGCCCATGGATACCCCGCTCCTACGGACCAAGTTGCACACTCCGGCCGTAGGCCCCATGCTGATATCGCGACCGCGGCTGGTCGCTCGGCTCAATGAAGGGCTCTACCGCAAGCTCTCCCTCATCTCCGCTCCGGCGGGCTATGGGAAGACCACGCTGCTGGCCGAGTGGTTGGCCGGGATGCCCCGACCCCACGTCTGGCTCACGTTGGATGCCAGCGACAACGATCCCGCCCTGTTCCTGGCCTATCTACTGACGGCCCTCCAAGGCGTTGATGCCAGCCTTGGGCGGAGCGCCCAGGCCATGCTGGGCGCGCCCACTCCTCCGCCCGCGCAAGTGGTACTGACCGGCCTGATCAACGATCTGGCTCGTCTGGCTGATCCCTATCTGCTTGTGCTCGACGACTATCACCTGATCCATACCCTGGCCATCCACGAGATGCTCCGATTCCTCCTCGAGCATCAGCCGGCCCAGATGCATCTGGTGATCGCCAGCCGCGAGGATCCGCCCCTGCCTCTGGCGCGGCTGCGGGCGCGCGGGCAGATGACCGAACTGCGGCAGGCAGATCTGCGATTCACCCACGAAGAAGCCGGGGCGTTCCTGCGGCATGTGGCTCGCCTCGATCTAGCCCCCGAGCAGGTGGCCCTCCTGCATGAGCGCACCGAGGGTTGGATCGCTGCGCTGCACCTGGCGGGCCTGCAGTTGCTGGCCATCTCGAACCGCGAGCCCGATCGATTGGCGCAGATCGTCCAGTCCTTCACAGGCAGCAGTCGCTACGTGCTCGACTATCTGCTCGACGAAGTCTTTGGCTCGCAACCACCTGAGGTGCAGGGTTTCCTGCTGCAGACCGCCATACTTGAACGGCTGAATGGCGATCTGTGCGATGCCGTGACGGGTCGGCAGGATGGTCGCCAGATGCTCGCCGCGCTAGAGCACGCCAACCTTCCGCTAGTGCCTCTCGATGCTGACCGTGAATGGTACCGCTATCATCATCTCTTTGCCGATCTGTTGCGACATCGGCTGGAGCTGGACGAACACCAGCATGACCTGCCGGATCTGCACCGGCGCGCGGGCCGCTGGTACGAGAGCGAGGGCTATCTGTCTGAGGCCGTGGGCCACGCCGTGGCAGCTCGCGATTGGGATTGGCTCTCCGAACTGATCCCCACCGTCAGTGGACACCTCTTCGCCGCGGGGCAGGTGATCACGGTGTTGCGCTGGATGGCCGCGATCCCCGAGGAGATCATGCGCAGATATCCTCGGCTTGGTCTGGAACGCGCTTGGGCGCTCATCCTGACAGAGCAGATCGATGCCGCCGAGCCTTACCTGGATCTGGCAGAGGAGGCGGGGCGCGCCGCGCAGGACGGGGTCCTGGCGGGTGGCGTGGCGGTGGCGCGGGTGCACGTGGCCCGCGCAAGAGGCGATAACCGGCTGGCCATGCAGCTGTCGGAGCGGGCGCTGGCCCTTCTGCCAGAGGAGGAGCATGCCTCGCGCAGCATTGTAGCGGTGAACCTGGGCATCGCTCAGTGGTTCGCCGGGCGTATCTCAGAGGCGGAGAAGGCCCTGCTGCTGGCGGAGCGTTCGGGTGAGCGTTCGGGCAATCATTATGCGCGCTTTGCGGCCAGCGTGTTTCTGAACCGCATCCGCGCCGCCCGCGGGGCGCTGCGTCAGGCGGCAGCCGGCTGTCGGCGCTTGATCGCTCTCGGCGGTCAGGTTTCGATCCTCGCGCTCGCCCACTATGATCTCGGCCGTCTGCTGTACGAGGGGAACGAGCTCAAGGAGGCCGAGGCCCAGATTGGACAGGGCCTGGCCTTGGCGCAAGCGGGGGGCAGCGCCGAGTTCCGGCTGGGGGCCATCAGCGCCCTGGCCCTCATCCAGGAGGCGCGCGGCAATGCCGACGGGGCGCGCGCCAGTCTGCACGAGGGCGACGAGCTCTGCCGCTCGGCCGACTGCTCGCCAGCCACGCAGCTCTATCACCTCACCGCGGAGATCCGCGTTGCGCTGGAGCAAGGCGATCTGGCCCTGGCGGCCCTGGCCGCCCAACGCATTCCGGCGCCGGAGGAGAGCGGCTCCTTTCCCGACTGGCTCGAGGCCGGCCTGGTGCGCACCCGTCTGCTGTTGGCTCAGGGGCAGCCCGAGCTGGCGCTGGCGCTGCTCGATCAGGTGCGGGGAATGGCTGCGCGCAGCGGATGGCAGTCGGTGGCCCTGCGGGCCCGCATCCTGCAGGCTGCGGCCGTGGCCGATCAGGATGAGGCCCTGAACATTCTGTCAGAGGTGCTCGCGGCAGCCGCGCCCGAGGGCTGTGTGCGCAGCTTCCTGGACGGCGGCGAGCCCATGGCATCCCTGTTGTCGCAGGCCGTAGCGCGTGGCGTCTCCCCCGCCTATGCCCGGGGCCTGCTGAAGGCCTTTGAGGCGACACGGGCCCCTCTCGGGGTCGAGGGGAGCCCGGCCTCCCAGCCCCCGCCTCAACCGCTCATCGAGCCCCTCAGTGAGCGCGAGCTAGAGGTGCTGCGCCTGCTGGCCGCCAGTCTCACCAATGATGAGATCGCGCGGCAGCTCTATCTCTCGGTGAACACCGTCAAGACCCACCTCAAGAACGTGTACGCCAAGCTTGGGGTGCACAGCCGTCGCCAGGCCGTGGCGGAAGCCCGCGCTCTGCACCTCATCGACTGACTGCAGGCCCCTTTTCCTTCTCTAAACGAGCTCTTCCCCTGCCGTCTGTCACCCGGCCGAATCACCCTTTGCTCACCCCTGCTGGGTGATCACGGATCTCTTTCGTGCTGCTATACTCGAGGCAGAGGTGAATCGCATCGAGCTAGCCAGGAGGCAGGTCATCATGATGACAGAGGTCCGTTCGGAGGACGAGGCCACCATGACAGCGCAGGAGGCGCTCAACAAGCGGCTGGAGAGCATCGCCTGGGCGGTCTTCTTGATCTCGATCGGGGTCGGCACGCTCCTGACGATGCTGCTCGGACCGGAGCAGGTGCCGGTCGGGCTGGGCGGCGTCGTCACGGGGCTGATTCTGCTGGGGCTGAACGTGGCTCGCTATGCCTACGGCATCAAGATGAGCGGCGGCACCCTGGTCTTGGGTGCTCTGGCGCTCCTATCGGGGATTGGGGATCTGGCCGGCGTGAATGTGCCCATCCTGGCCATCGTGCTGATCGGGGCCGGCATCTATAGCATCATCAAGCCCTGGTGGCGGCGCTCCGCTGACTGACGCTGGTGTGTGTAGACGGACAGGAGGTGTGAGATGACATCATTGGCAGTGACACGGTCGGAAGAGGGCGTTCAGGTGTCCGTCGGGCTGCGGATGGGCATCAGCGTCGCGCTCAGCCTCATGACCACCGCGATGCTGATTCTGGCCTTTCCCCCTTACAACGTGTGGCCCTTGGCATTCTTTTGCCTGGTGCCCATGCTCGTGGCGCAGTATCGCTTGCTGCCCAGACGTTGGGCGGCGTTGGCGCCCTGCATCGGCGGCGACCTCTGGGTGCTGTGGCTGGTGACCGCGCTGTTTGCCATCACCGTCGAGACGGCGTTCATCTTGCTCATCCCGGTCATCGCCTTGGTAAAGGATTGGTTGGGCGCCCGCGGCAATCGCCAGTTTCACGAGCTGACGCGCTATCGCTGGTTTGTCCTCGAAGGCGTGTTCGGTTGGGTGGGCTTTGAGATGATCCGCAGCTTTATCCCGCTCATCCGCACTTACGGCTTTATCGGGCACACGGTGCATACCCAGGCTTGGCTGATCCAGCCGGTCTCGGTGTTCAGCATCTACGGCCTCGACCTGTTGATCATGCTGGTGAACTATGGCATCGCCCAGGGGATCCTGGCGCTCTTGGACCGTGGGCGGGCCTGGGATGGCGCGCCAAAGGTCGACGCCCTTCTCAGCCGGCGCTGGCTGATCGGCATCGGTGCGGCGCTGCTCGTATGGGTGGCGCTGAGTCTGATCATGCTCTCAGGCACGCCGACGAACGCGCCGACCGTGCGCGTCGCCGGGGTGTCGCACGATTTCCACACCGCGGGTCACATCGATACAGAGGCGTCACAGACCGTCCGGCTGGCATCCCTCGTCGAGCAGACGCGCCTGGCTGCCCAGGAGGGCGCGGAGCTGGTGATCTGGCCCGAGCTCGCGATCGGCTTTGACCCGCGCGTCGAGCACAGGGACGAGATCGTCTCTCTAGTGCGCGAGACGCAGGCCCACATCATGATGCCCTTTGGGCGCGCCCGGGAGGGCGAATCTCGCAACGCCTCCGTGATCGTGAACCCGGCAGGGGAGTTCCTGGCCGTCTCGGGCAAGAGCCATCCCTCCCCGGGTGAGGGGCGGGACCCTGAAGCGGCGACCTATCCGGTTTACGAGACGCCCCTCGGCCGCCTGGCGACGATCATCTGCAATGACGCCAACTTTACCGATTCGTCGCGGATCCTGGCGCGCAAAGGCGCCCAGCTCATCGCGGCGCCCACCCTCGAGACCTCGGTCAAAGGCATGGAGATCATGTACTATGTGCAGATGGTCTTTCACGCGGTGGAGAATCGCGTGGCAACCGTGGCGGCCGGCAATTTCACGACGGCCATGATGGATCCGTATGGTCGCATCCTGGCCGTGCGCGCACATCCCAGCCAGCGACGGCCCGCGCCGATGGTGGCCGACGTGCCCTTGGGGGCGGGGGAGGGTGGCACCCTGTACACCCGCGTGGGGGATTGGGTGGGCTGGCTCAGCCTGGCGGGATTTGCCTTCTTTGCGATCTATCCGGATCAGGTCCGAAAGCGTGCTGCGCGCAAGGCGGATGCGACCCATGCTCAGCGTTGAGATCCGCGCCAGAGGGGGCCTGGCCCCCCATTGGGCGAGCTGGTTTGAGGGGCTCGAGATCGTCCAGCGAGGTGAGGAGATGGTGCTCTACGGCCGGGTGCCCGACCAGTCCGCGCTCTACGGCCTGCTGAGCAGGCTGCGCGATCTGGGGCTCGAGCTGATCTCGGTGGACAGCCACGAGGCGACTGGGGGCGATGTGGCAAACTGAGCACGCTTGCCCGTCCTGAGGGAATGGATGTGTGGGGCCAGGAGTTCCTGGCCCCCCTTTTTTCGTGTGGCGAGGCTCGCGGATGGGCGCGGAGAGCCGACTGGGACGGAGGCATGTGAGCGTTGACGCCAGAGCCTGTTCCGGCTAGAGTGTGGACAAATGTCGTATCCACGCTGTCCTCTCGCTGGGCCGCGCGCAAACAAAGGAGTCTGACAAGGGGGGGTAATGTCTCAGAAGCGTTTGTTCTGTCTTGATCTTATCCGTGTCATTGCCATTATTATGATCATACTTTATCACTATGATCTGTCTGTAGACGAGTTCTCGTCCAGGCCGGATGCCCTGCTACATCTACCGGCGGTCTTAGGCCAGATCGGTGTAAGTCTGTTCATTATACTTTCTGGCGCCTCGCTTATGTACAGCTATCGATCGAATTTCGATGTTATAGATTTTTATGTCAGACGCTTTCTTGCCATATTTCCTCTCTTTTACGTGACCTATGCTGCAATGCTTATGATACTTTTGGTTCTGTATAGGAAGTGGCCCTTCCCGAATGTGCATCCAGCAGCGATCTTCCTGACCATCTTTGGGCTAGACGGATTCACAGGCTACCTGGCACCCAATTTCTATCTTGTTGGGGAGTGGTTCTTGGGTTTCATCATTATCATGTACGCGGTGTTTCCGCTTCTGCGAGGAATCGCACTGAGATCGATGATGACCCTTTTGGCCCTATCTCTAGCAGTATATCTGTTTTCTTTTCTTCTGTACACCTCAGGCATGTCCCTTTCCCGGTTTCCTGGCTTTCGTATCCTTGAGTTTGTCTTTGGCATGAAGTTTATGAGAGACTATAGTCATGAGAGGCCTTCGCGTCTTGCGCTTGTGGTCGCTTCGACGGCTGCGCTGGCCTTAGCGATACCTGCCGTTGTGATCACAAGCCCGCTATATACCGCGCCGCTCGGCATGGTATGGTTCACCTGGATTGTGTACGTGGCGCCCTTTCTGAATTGGCAGCCCATCCACCGGGCGGCTGGCTTCCTGAGCCGTTATGCCTATGGCGCCTTTCTCTCTCACCACGTTCTTATTGGCATACTCATCTCGACGATTGAGGAATACATCGTCACGCCGCTGGCGAACGTGGCTGTGCTCGCAACCTCGATGGTGGGGATCTTTGTGGCTGCTATTCTGTTGACCCACATCACGGGTGTCCTGGTCGTGAGAGTAGGCCGACGGCGCGCCAAGACAGGCCAAGCGGTCCCAAGCAAGATCTGAGCCCACGTGTCTGCTTGCGCGCAAACGCATTGACTGGTTGTCTATCTGGTCGCCCGTGGCTGTCGTTTGGCTCAATGCTACCGCGCTACGACGCATAGGGAGGCCCTAGAGCCTTTGTGCTCTGGAGCCTCCAATACGGCAAGTTCCGTTCTTAGCCCCGCGCCTACAATCCTCAGCGGAGCTGGTTCAGCGCCTCCTTCACCACCCCGCGCAGCATCTGCACCTTGTATCCGTTATGCTCGAGGGTCCGCGCACCCTTCGTGGCGGCGTCGGCCGCAGCTTGGATCGTCTCGTCGCTGAGCGGCTGGCCGACAAGGAGCGCCTCGGCTGCCTCCGCCCGCCAGGGATAGGGCGCCACGCCGCCCAGGGCGATGTTGGCCATCTGCACCCGCCCTTGGGCGACGACGGCCTGCACGGCGGCGCTGGCCAGGGCGAAATCCCAGGCGGCGCGCCCGGCTACCTTCACATAGGCGCCCGATGCGCCCTCTAGCCAGCGAGGCACAAACACCTCGATGATCAGCTCGTCCTCGGCCAGGCTGTGGTCGCTGCGCCGGTCGCGGTCGGGCTTGCGGTAGAACTGCCGCAGGGGCAGGGTTCGCTGGCCATCCGGGCCAAGGACCGTCACGGCCGCGCCCAGGGCCATGAGCGCCACGGCGGGGTCCGAGGGGTGCACCGCAAAGCAGGGGCCTCCGTCAAAGAGGACGTGTTCGCGGTTGTCCCCGCTAAAGGCGTAGCACATGCGGCCGCCCTTGCGCCAGCACGGCACTTGAGGATGTCGGTAGTACCAGCAGCGCGGCTCTTGCACCAGATTGCCGCCCAGGGTCGCCATGTGGCGCAATTGGGGCGAGGCGCTCTGCAGGATGGCCTGGTACAAGCAGGCCATCTCGGGCGCTGGATGGATCGAAGCGTGCTCGGCGATCTCTGAGAGCGTGGCCATCGCTCCGATGTGCCAGCCGTCGTCTGCGACGGTGATCCGGCCGAGCTCTGAAACGGTCTTGAGGTTCACAAGCCGCTCGGGCGCGATGAGCCCGGCCTTCATGCGGGCCAGCAGATCGGTTCCGCCGGCCAGGGGGCGTGTGCCGGCGTCGAGCGCCGCGATGGCCTCCTCAGGCGATGTGGCGTTCGCATGGGCAAAGGGTTTCATGCTCATGTCGTCACCTCCTCCCTTGCGCCCAGCCAGCCGAGGATCCGGGCGGGCGTCATGGGTAACGCGGTAGGACGGCTGCCTGTGGCGTCAGCCACGGCGTTGGCCACCGCCGCCGCCAGGGGGATGATCGGCGGCTCGCCCAGACCCTTGCTGCCCACGCTGTTGGCCTCTGGATCGGGCAGGTCCACAAAGAGCGCTTCGATCTGGGGCACATCGGCGAGCGTGGCTGGCCTGTACTTTTCCAGGTTGGCCGTCAGTTGCAGGCCGGTGCGCGCGTCGAGCACGCGCTCCTCGCTCAAGGCATAGCCCAGGGCCATCACCACGCCGCCGTAGACCTGGCTGGCGGCCGTCAGCGGGTTGACCACGCGCCCGATCTCGTGCACCGCCACCACGCGCTCCACCCGCACCTGGCCCGTCTCCACATTGACCACCACCTGCACAAAGTGGGCGCCAAAGGTATTCAGCGCCTTGGTGTCCGGGTTGGGGCCACGCGCGCCCTGGCCCACGATCATATAGTTGCCCATCTTGGCGGCCACCTCGTGCAGC
>JAFGLK010000587.1 GCA_016928125.1 Anaerolineae bacterium | reverse complement strand
CGCAGCACCACGTGCCCGGCGGCGGCACTCACGCTGCCCGTGGCGATCGGCTCCGTCTCGCCTGGCTCGGTATCGATCACGAGAATAGCGCCCTCTTCCACGGGCTCGGCTTCGAGTCGCAGATCGAGGCTCAGCTCGCGCTGCAGACGCACCATCAGGTTGCGGTCGCCGATGAGGACGGGCCGGCACAGACCGCGCACCGTGGGCTCGGCCACTGCCTTGAGGGTGATCTCGGGGCCGATACCGGCCGGATCGCCCATGATGATCCCGATCGTCGGTTTGTCGCTCACGCCTTCCTGCGCTCCTTTCTCCAATCCCGGCGCTGCACCATCCTGTTCCGCCGCCGACAAGTATCCACGACGGCACGGATGGAGCCGCGAGTTGTCATCTCCGGCCCCTACTCTATCCCTTTTTCCATGCTCTGACCAGCCACGCCTCGACGCTCTGCCTCAGGAGCAGAGATTCTCACGACTGGTCATGTGCTGCCCGATCATGTATTGCTTCTGCGCAGCGTCACTGACTGCGCATTGGGTCTGATGATGGTTTGTACACCCGAGATCACATGGGCATCTACCCTCATCATCTTGAAAAGGGGGCACACGTCTGCTGGCTCCTGGAAAGATGCCAGGGCACATGGTGAGTTCTGGTGTAAAGCCAACGCTGATCTGCGTTCTCAGGTCTTCTAGCCCTTGACCCTCCCTCTGCTCTGCGCTACCATCCTCTCAGTCGACGGACACATATCAACACAGGTGGAGGAGCTCTCATGCCCATCATTTCGGCCACATCCAGCGCCGTCAAGATTACAGCCATCAAGGCCATGCAGATCGCCCACGTAGATACCGTGTATCCTGTGGGTCGGCAGCAAGGACGCGCCACAACGCGCCGCACCTTTATCAAGATCGAGACCGATGCCGGCGTCTCAGGCTACGCCCCGTGCGGCGGCTCTGGTCGCGCGGCGCGCGACGTGATCGCCGGACTGGAGAGCGGCTGGGGTCGCCACATGAACCTCAGCCTGATCGGGAAAGACCCTCTCGCCATCGAGGTGCATTACCAGAACATGTTTCGAGAGGTGCCTCAGCGGGGCAATCAGGTGCGCATCCTCAGCGGCATCGACATTGCCCTGTGGGACCTGGCCGGCAAGCTGCTGAACCAACCGGTCTGCAAGCTGTTGGGCGGCAACTTTCGCGACGAGATTCCGCTCTACTCACATTGCCCCGACGCGCCGCCCGAGCGCTATCTTGATGCTGGCTGGTGGCGCGAGACGGCTCAGATGCTGCTGGAGGACCCGCGCGGTTTTCGCGCCTTCAAGGTGGATAGCCACCATGCCTTTGGCGCCATCATCGGCCAGGTGGTCACGAGCCTGGGGCCCCGTGAAGAGCGCAACGTGAACCGCATGTACACTCTGGCCCGCGAGTCGTTCGGCGACGACGTGGACATTATCGTCCACTGCCACGATGAGCTGGACCTGCCCAGCGCTGTGCGCGTGGCCCGCGCCGTCGAGCCGATCAACCCGCTCTACTATGAGGATCCGCTCGACATTCCCTACTCCGATGCCTGGTTGGCGCTGCGCCGTGCCACGCGCCTGACGATCATGACCGGCGAAAACCTGTACGGGCCCGAGCAGGTGCTGCCCTTCTTGACCAATCAGGCTGTGGATGTGCTCCAGCCCGATCTGATCAATGCGGGCGGCATCACGGGTACCCGAAAGATGGTGGATGTGGCTGAGATCTATCGCACACCTATCACGCTGCATAACGTCAGCAGCTGGGCGCTGAACCAGGCCACGCAGCAGTTCGCCGCGGCCATCTTCAACTGCCCGATGATCGAGTGCCTGCGCGAGGCTGACCAGGTAGCCGAGGCGGCCAGCAACGCGCCTGTGATCAGGGACGGCAAGCAGAAGGTCTCGATGCTGCCGGGCTTGGGCATCGATTTTGACCAGGGGTACCTGAAGGCCAATCTGGCCGAGGGCGAACCTTGGTGGGGCGACGCGTAGAGCAGACGGGAGGTCGTTGCGGGTCACTCGGTTTGCCATCTGCCCGGACAGCTTGTGGGTAGTCCGGCTTTGCATTCCTGGCCAGCCGGGCGCCGGCCGTCCACCGTGGAGGCATCACGAGTGCAAGGACGCCTGAGTTGGTCTCCCAACGTGGGAAGGAGGTACGCATGGGGGCAGTTCTCGACAAGACGACAGTGCGTCGTCTGCTGGCGCTGTTCGTGGTCTCGGTCTTGTGTGTGGCGGCCGCGCCCGTCCGCCCCGTTGCAGCGGACGCCCCTCCTCCACAGCCGACGACGCTTGAGGAGGCTGTGAAGGCGGTCCAGCAGATGCACAAGGAGGGGCGATCCAGGGACGAGATCGCTCGCTGGGTCACCCAGGTAGTTGACGAGCGTGTGGTCAATATCAACTCGTGGGAGCGCATGACGCTTGGCGAGAGCTGGTGGCCCTATGGTGAGCAGCCGCGCCAGAAGAAGTTCGAGGAGTGGCGTAAGCTGAACGACCAACAACTACAGGACTATACCACGACAGCGCGCTGGGCCTGGGAGAACCGCGTCGGGCAGTGCTCAGAGATCGCGTCCACGGTCTACTATGTCCTCAAACAGGCTCAGGTCCCCGGGAATGTGCGCATCTTTCTCGCCCCCAAGCACGAGTTCGTCGTGTGGGGTCTTCAGAACGGCGCGGATCCACAGGACCCCAACACCTGGGGCGCGGATGCCTATGTCGTCGATCCCTGGCAGGGCGACACTCTGACACCTGATGAAGCGGTGGAGAACAGCTACATAGGGAACTATCGTCAGAACATACTTTTAGACAAAACCACGCCCTATGACAAAAGCGCGCCAGAGTGGGACGTGTCGATGGAGATCGAGTCAGATCGCAGTGGCGAGCTTTCCTGTTTCATCGCCACAGCGGTCTATGGGAGCCCACAAGCCCCCGAACTGGTCGTGCTGCGGGAATTCCGGGACACGGTCCTGCTGCAGAGCGCCACCGGGCGTGCCTTCGTGAGGCTCTACTATCGGATCAGTCCAGGGATCGCACAAGCGATCAGGGCCAGCGAGGCTGTGCGCAAGATCGTGCGCCAGGGGTTACTCAAGCCGTTGGTCGGGCTGTTGAGGCTCACCCAGGATTTCTGGCAGACGCCCCTTGAGCCGTCTGACCCTGCGCCCGATGCCCACATCCCTCGGCGTGGCGGGCCGTGTCGTGGTGGAGGGAGAAGGGAGCTAGGCCTATGCGCTCAGTGATCAGGTTAGTGTGCGCAGCGGCGGCCATCGCCATCGGGTTCGCGGTCGTGACGCTGGCCCGCGAGGTTCAGCAGATGGGTTTCGACTGGGGTGGAGGCTCTTTCAGCCTCGGTGAGGCGAACACATTTCTCATCTTCCTGGCAACCCTCTGGGGTGGAGGCCTCATCCTGTTGGCGTTTGGGCTTCTCGGCATCCTGGCGGCGGCGCTGGGCCTCAAAAAGGGTGGCGGAGGGCGCGGGCTGACCGTGGCTGTGAGCGTAGGAGTAGCCATTGGGATCGCTCTGCTGACCGCAGCGGTCCTGTGGCAGACCAATCCAGGTGCCATGCAGTTCGTCAAGATCCTGGTCGGGGCGGGCGTCATCCTGGTGGTGCTACTACTGATCAGCGCGGCTAGGCCTCGTCGACAGCCCGGCGCTTGAATTCGAGACGTGCCATCGTTGCACCCGACACACCTGCGCCGCACTGAGCTGTGCGTGGATGGGTCGGGCTTTGTGTTTGTAGTGGCCGACGACAGAGGCATGCGACGCTGAAAGGAGACTTTGATGATTGTTATCCGCTACACGTACAAGCCATCCGATGACGTCTTCAGAGCGCGTGATCTATGGGTCGAATGGCGAAACACGCATCCCGAGGAGAACTGGCGGGTCTACAACAGCATCACGGGCGATCAGCAGGTGCTGGTGGTGGAGAGGCTGTTCGAGAACGAGGACCCGGCCAGCGTCGCTTATCACCTTTTCGACCCCAGCAGGCAGGAGAGATGGGCGGCCGAGCCTGGCTTTCGAGAGTGGAGCCAGAAGTGGCAGGGGATTGAGGTGCAACTCGCCACACGCGAGCTATGGCGCCTG
>JAFGLK010000586.1 GCA_016928125.1 Anaerolineae bacterium | reverse complement strand
TGCGCCTTGGCCACGGTGAGCACGCCCAGCGTGTTGCGCACGATCACGTCCAGCTGCTCCGCCGGCAGCGTCTCCGCAGCCGCCGGCAAGGTCTCCGTAGCCGTACCTTGGCGCGAGAGCGCCTGCACGGCCCGCTGGACCCGCGCGATGTCGGCCGCGTAGGGGCCCTGGGCCGCGGGATGGTCGGGCGGGAGCTGGGGCTCACGGCCCTCCAGCAGCGTCAGCAGCGCCTGAAAGAACGCCGCGTGCTCGACGGCGCCCGCCTCCTGGGCCATGGCCAGGGCCTCCTCGAGCTGGGCGCGCCAGTCCGATGCGCGTTCGGGCGCCCGCGTAAGCACCAGGATCGTGTTGTCGCAAAAGGTCCGCAGGTCACGTTCACTGATCGGGTCCATCTACCGCTCTCCTCGCTGGGCCTGGCCTCTGAACGCGCCAGCGCATAGGCTGTGGGCGCCGGGTCCAGCTGCAGTCATTCTAGTCCAGCACGGGAACCCCGGTCAAGAACGCTCCGGCCCGCTCGGCCCGTCCCGCTCGCCTGCTGAGGCGCTTGCGCTTGCCGAGACACTCGTGGCTGTGGTACCATGCACCCATCTTGACGCGCCAAGAGGAGCGCAGGAGGCAGGCATGCGACTTGTGGAGTGGCTCGAGGAAGCGCAGACGGACGGGCAAGACACCTTTGGGGCCTACGAGTGGGCCTTGGGGATCGCGCTGCTGGTGGGCATGAGTTTGTTCGCCCTTTTGCCGGCGGGCTGGCTGGCGGCGCTTTTTCTATGGGCGCTGATCCTGGCAGCGCTCTGGTACGGGCGCGAAGTTGAGCTGCATCAGCTCGTTCGGATGGGGCGACGGCGCTACCGCGACTCGCTGTCCATGGGTCTGCCCTGGCTGGCGCTGGCGTGGTCGCTCATCTGGACCCTGCTGGCGCTGGCCTTTGCGCATGCGCGCGGATTCCATCGCCTGCCTGGCTGGGCCGATGGCCCGCTGGCGGCCCTGCTGCTGCTGAGCCTCCTCCATCTGGGCCTCGGGGCCCAGCTCAACGTGGGCCGTTGGGTCTATCTGGGGCTCGCGCTGTGTGCGCTGGCCGTCTTGGTGCCCGCCCTGCCCCCGCTGCGCGCGCACATGCACCTGGCTGTGGGCCTGCTGGGCGGGGCCGCCCTCTTGCTGAGCGGCTATGTAGGACGACGCAGCTATGCACGGGAGCGGCGGATCGGCCCATAGCACGCAGTCCGTCGTCGCGCGCCAAGGGCCGCCCCAGCCTGGGATGTGGCTACGGGGCGTCTGCGCCCAGGTTGCGGGCGATGATCTCGCGAAGGCGTGGATAGCGCCGCAGCACGGCGCGCACAAAGCGCAGTCCGGGACGGCGCTTGCGCGCATAGAGCATCGACAGGTGGCCCGCGGAGAAGCCCAGGCGCCGCGCGAGCCCACGGGTGCTGAGATACTCGTCGTCCTGCAGCTGGCGCAGCGCGGTCAACAACGCCTCGAGTTCGCGCTCTTGCATGACACCTCCCCGAGAGGCAGCGTGTATCCTACAGACTGGGCAGGTTGACTTGACTGCAGTATAGAACAAATGTTCTATTCCGTCAACGCGCTTTCGCCTTCAGAGGTCACCTGTGCTACACTATGTCGCAAGACCTTGCACGGAGGAGCCGGGAAGCGGGTGGGGCGCGTCTTCAGAGGATCGCCTGGCCGGAAGACCAGGCAGCGCCTGCTCCACAGGCCAAAGACAATTGCCCCAGCTGGCTGATCCAGAGCGCTCAAGGTCCTGCTATGCTGCTCAAGGTAGTTTGCAGGCCTATGCAGCAGGACCGCTGGAAGGAGCGCCACAATGGAAGAGAGAGCCACGCAGGAGCTGGCCACGACAGCGCCGGGCACGCGTCTTCAGGAGTACGAGAGCTTGGCGGTGGCCCGGCGGGTCGGGTACGTGGTCACGATGATCGTGAATTTCGTTTTTCTGTACGTCGTCCATCATCTGATGGCCTGGGGAGCGCCGACGATCACCGAGGAGTGGGCCCTGGTTGTGCCCGCGCTCGAGCTCTCGATCGGCGCCACCATCGTGGCCCATGCGCTCTATCTCGGATATGATGCGCGTTGGTTCCGGCGTCTGACGCAGATCGGGCTCAACGTGCTGGGATTGCGGGCGATGCTGACCCTCTATCTGATCTTTCCCTTTGCCATCGAGGCCCGCCGCGTGGCGCAGTGGTCGCGGATCGGGCTGCTGGCCATCATGGCGGCTATCGCCCTCGGCACGCTGGTCGAGGCGATCGGCCTGCTATCGGGGCGCGATTGAGAGAGGCGCGCCCTGGCCCAGGGTGAGGCGGGGGCGTCAGGTCCGCCCAGCTTGCGAGACTTGTTCTGACACCAGGCCGGGGCACGCGCTGGCCGCAGAAAGCCATGCGTCTGGTCGCGCCCTGGCCCGCATCCAGAGACGGGAAGGTGATGGTGGCTAGCAACTACCGCAGCATGCACTGGCCGTGGGCCCTCTTGGTCTGTGTGGGCGGGGCGATCGTGGCCTTTGGCGCCTGGGCGACCCTTCAGTTGCCGCTGGCGCCGGGCCAGATGCATCTGACGCGCATCGTGCTGGCGGGCGCCCTGGGGTTGGGCGCCCTGGGAGCCGTGGCGGCGCTGATTGGGCGCGCCAGGCGCCAGCGCGGACTGCTGGCCACGGATGGGCGCCAGACGGCCCTGGCTGGGGCCATGCTGGCGGCGTTGATCGTGGCCCTGGCGGCCTCCCTGTGGCCCTTGGCGCCCGGGTACGATTGGCTCAGCACGCTGGTGACGCTGGGCGCTCTGGCCGTGGCCTTGATCGTGGGCTGGCGCCTGGCCCGCAACGGCACGCCGGCCCGCTTTCGCCAGGCGCAGCGCGCCGCCGCCGATGGGGAACCCGCCAAGGCGCTGCAGATCCTGAGCGAGCTGGAGGGCGAGCGTCCCGACTACTATGGCACCTATCACCTGCGCGCCCAGATCATGCGCCAGGCCGGCGACCACGCCGCGGCGCTGGCTGCCAGCGAGCGGCTGATCGCGCTGCGCCCCGATCTCTATCACGGCTATGCCGAGCAGGGGCTGACGCTGTTGGCCCAGGGCCAGCCGGGGCGCGCCAGCGAGCCGCTGGCCAGGGCGGCCCAGATCGCCGCGCGCCTGGCCGAGGCGCACTTTAACCTGGGCATGGCCTACGCCGAGGCGCAGCAGGCCGAGCCCGCGGCCAAGGCCTTGAGTCAGGCCCTGCGCCTGGGCCTGCGCGACGAGGTCACCCAGCTTATCGCCCGCTACTACCTGCACGGCGCGCTGCAGAACCTGGGCCAGGGTCAGGCGGCGGCCAGGGAGCTGAGGCGGTTGCGGCGCAGCCGCGGCGTGATCCGCCGCTGGCGCACCTCGTTGCCCGAAGGGGCCGCCTTCCGCGCCCAACGGGAGCGCGATCTGGCGCTCAGCGCCGCCATCGAGCGACTTGTCCACAGGGGATAGCCGCTCATCCACAGAAGATACCGAGTGACTGTGGATAACTCGGGCCACCGCCAGCGCCTCGGACTGTGGATATACTCAGTATAATAAGCCCTGTCAACAGTTGACGCTTGACAGGCCTGCAGTCGATCGTGCACACGCGCAGACACGCAAAGAGGGCGGGTTCCCCCGCCCTCTGAGTCTACGTGGCCTTGGCGCTCGTCGCGTTCAGCGATAGGCCCGGCGCGGCGCCCGGCTGGCGGGCGCGCCCTCGACCTCCTCGCGCGGCAGCGCCCACTGGGCCTCGGCCGCGCGCGCGGCCTCGATCGCCTCCCAGTCGATCGGCTCAGGCGAGAAGCGCGCGCCGTACGCGCGCCCCAGCTCAAAGGGGCCAGACTGCTGGCGCTGGCCCCACAGGTCCAGGTCCTCGATCCAGAAGAGCTCGCCCGTCAGGCCCGCGGCCTGGTAGCGGTAGTCCAGAGGCGTGAGCGAATCCACCGCCTGCGAGAGCACGATCTCGTCATTGACCGGCACCCGCTCCCCATCCTGCTCCACGTACAGGAAGTAGCCCAGGTTGCCCGTCTCGGTGGCGGTGGACCAGTCGAACGTCGTCAGGTCCCCGTCGCGCGTGGCCTGGAAGTAGGAGAGCGTCACCGCGACTGTGGGAAAGTCGACCGTCTCCTCCTCGCCGCCCTTGGACGGTGAGTTGTGGGCGTAGTACACGTCGAGCTCCCAACTGGATGTGGTGCAGCCCGTTGGGAGCGGGAAGCTCATCTCATAGATGATCGGCCACTCCCACCACAACACCTCATAAACCGCGGCGTAGCGCGGATAGCCCTCAGGTACCGTATCGCCCTCGCCATCCAGCACGCTTCCATCGTGGTCCAGGTCGCACGACTTGCCGCTGTTTTGAGCATTTGCCCGGTCTGGGTCGGGGCTTGTGCAGACATCCCACAGTGAGTAGTTCAGATTCCGCGCCAGGGAGCTGGCGGATGCGAGGCCGGGGGGCGGCGTGCCTAGACCATCGGGACCGGATGGATCAGAGGCCCATCCCGTCTCATAGCTGCCATAGAGCAGATCCTGACGCCAATCATACCACACGGTGTCCCCACAGGCCAGGCTCAGCCCAACGCAATCGGAGCCATAGAGGTCCTTGAGCGTGTGCTCAGTGGTGCCCCAACCTGCGCTCTGCAGGTAACCCGCATCACCGTAGCCATTGTCGCTCTGACCCGTGTCGCCAAAGACGCAATCGTTGATCGCCGTATCCACCTCCACGGCGACATAGAGGGTATTGGTATTCGGGTCCAGATCCCACCAGAGTATACCCTGATGCACGCCGCCTATAGAGGCGTCTATATGATAAGGATAGTTGTGATAGTCGCCGGTGCCGTAGAGCAGACCATCCACCGTCGGTGTGTCCGCGTAGACCGGCGCGGCCCCGGCCAGGAACAGAAGGATGATCGCCAACACGACCCTGCCAAGGCCCCGCCAAGTCGAGGCTTTTCGAGCAAATCCCCCTACTTGGGTCGGAACTGCGGACAAAAACGATGCCATGTCTTCCCTCCACACGAGCCGATTGCCGAACAGCGCGCGCCTCAAGCCCCTGCCCCTGCTCATGCCGGTTCTCCCCACTCGCCAGGCTGAGAGGTCCCACGATCGCAATCCGCATCGTGCAAATGGCGAGATACGCGACCCATCAGACAGCAGCCAGGTCTCACGCACATGGTGAGCGATCGTCGGGCTTTTCTGCCCATATTATAGCATATTTTCCGCGTTTGTGCGCCATTTCCAGTTGGTGCAAGTGGTACAGTGGCCAGACGCGAGGGCACGACTGGGCGAC
>JAFGLK010000100.1 GCA_016928125.1 Anaerolineae bacterium | reverse complement strand
GGGTGCGCGCGGCTGCTCTGGCTCGATGGCGGGCGCCTCCTCAGGCGCCGCTTCCACGGTCTCCGGCTCCGGCTTGGCGATGCGCTTGGGCCAGATGCGCACCACAACCTCCCCCCGTCGTACAAGGCCGAGTATAGTATGTGTGCTGTCCTCTATCACCTCATACTCGAGCTGAGACACTGGCGTCTTGAGCTCCCTGGACGCGGCATCGAGGGCATCCTCTAGGGATTTGGCTGTGTACTCTTTAGCCCTTGAGAGCCGATCTGCTTCCATTCTTGGCCTTTCCCTCCCGTTTCCCACTGGCCTTGGTTCCCTCATCCGCTGGCGTTGCCGGTCCCTCGATGCGCTCTATCGCCCACTGCATAACAATACCGATGACATTCGAGATCACAAAGTAGATCGCCAAGCCTGAAGCGAATTGGGTGGTGAAATAGCCGAACATGAGCGGCATCATCACCTGCATGGTCTGGTTCATGGAGGCTTGCTGATCATCGGTCGAGGGCTGCGTCATCATTTTCTGCTGCAACCACATCGTGCCCGCCACAAGGACGGGTAGCACAAAGGGGGTCGGGTCAGGCTCGGCCAGGTTGAGACCAAGGAACGTGCTCTGAAGCGGCACGATTTCGACGATTCGAGCAAAGCCGGCATACACATTCTTGCCCAGGTTCATTAGCTCGAGCGGCGTATCCGCCAGGATGCTGTTGATCGACTGGTAGAGGCCAATCCAGATGGGGAATTGGATCAAGGTGGGCAGGCAGCCCCCGAGGGGGTTCACCCCGGCCTCACGGTAGAGCCGCTGCTGCTCCTGAACCATCCTCTCCTTGTCGCCGCCGTACTTTTTTTGCAGCGCTTGGATCTCGGGCTGCAGGGCCTGCATCTTGCGCGATGCGTTGATCTGCCGGATCTGCAGCGGCGATGTCAGCAGCCGCAATACCAAGGTGAATACCGCAATCGCAACGACAAAGCTCTCTCCCAGATTAGCATACAAGAACAAAAGCGCGTTCAGCATGGGGCGAATCAGACCCTCACGCCAGATATTGCGCCATCCAATCTGATAGGCGGCGAAAACCACTGCGATGACGATCGCCCAGGTCAAGAGCGACTTGCGCACCTGCCGGGGATCCACTTGAGGCCTAGCTGCTCTCTGCGCCAACGATCAACCCTCCCAAGCTCACCTTTTCTGGGGTGGATATTCCCAGAGTAGAGCGATGCCCCGCTCCACATCAAAAGCGTACACCTTGCCCGCCGCAGTAGCCACATAGACGTCGCTGCCCGCGACAGAGGGGGTGGAGAGGACGGCACCATCCAGCGTCGGAAACTCTTGGACGCTCCCGCTCGCGATATCCACCCGATAGGCTGCGCCTGTGTCGGTGCCGAAGATCAACTGATCCTCAAAGCGCGCCGGACTGGCCCGCACGGCACCGTTGAGCTCCACCGGCCCCCAGATTCTCTCTCCACTCCGCGCATCATAAGCATACACTTGGCCGCCGAGGGTGCCAAAATAGACACGGCCCTCGTGGACCAAAGCTTCGCCCCAAACCCAAGCCCCCAACTGGGGCGTCTGCCAGACCTCCGAGCCATCCTCAGCGCGAACCACATGCAGCCTCTGATCCACGGCACCAGCGAACAACAGGCCATCCGCCAAAGTGACGCTGCCCGGAATAGAGCCGCCCAGATCGAGCTGCCATGCCTCGGCGCCCGTCTGGCGGTCAATCGCATAGAGATGGTGATCGAGCGAACCCACATAGACCCGCTCGGCGTCCACAGCCGGAGTGCCCCACACGCGATTCCCGGTTGCGAAAGGCTGAGGCCAGACCAACTCCTGGGTGGCAACGTCCAGAGCGTAGACGGATCCGTCCGAGGAGCCGAAATAGGCGATCCCGTCCACGAGGTTCACCCCGCCGACGAGAGACCCAAGGCGCTCCGCATCGTCCGCCACCGGGAATTGCCAGAGTTTGGCACCCGAAGCGCGCTCAAAGGCGTAGAGATGGCGATCAAAAGAGGTGACCAGGAGCAGGTCATCCGTCAGGACGGGCAGGCCGTAAACAGCATCGAGCACGGAATCGCCGGAGCTTCCGGCCGGTTTCGCAATGGAGCAGCCTATTCCGCCGCCGCCCCCCTGCTGGCTGGGGTAGACCCAAAGCTGGATACCGCCACGCTCCGCTTCCAGGGCGACCACCTGACCGGTCGCCAAGACCGCGTACACCACGCCGTCGGCGTTCGTCACGACGGTCCATCCGGGGTTCGCCATGGCGCCCCTGGGGACACATCCACCCAGCGCGATGACAAGCAGCAGAATCCCGAGGACTATCCGCCCTCTATGCTTGACGATGCTCAATCCTCCGAACCTCCTCATAGGGCGCGTTCCGAGTCCTCGGGCTCACCGCCCAAGCCAGACCGCCCACCCAGCGCGGGTTGTCTCAGGGCACTGGATCATAGCCGCCCGGATGGAAAGGGTGACAGCGCAACAAGCGCTTGATGCCCAACCAAACCCCCTTGGCCGGCCCGTATCTCTCCACAGCCTCATACATGTATTCCGAACAGGTCGGCACGTAGCGGCAACTAGGCGGAAGGGCTGGCGAGATAAAGCGCCTGTAAAAGCGCAGTCCCCCAAGCACGATCCCTCGCAGGGCACTCACTGCCCCTCCTCAAGCGCTACGCTTGATTTCCCGAGCGTCGCATCGAACAGCTTGGCCGTGCCAAGCAGCTGAGTCACCGAACCCTCGACCGCCCAGTAGTCGGCTCCCAAGATCCCTCTCCGAGCGATCAGCACGACGTCCCACCCAGGACACACTAGATCGCACTGGACCCTCACCGCCTCAGAGATCAAACGCCTCACACGATTGCGTACGACAGCGTTGCCGATGCGTTTGCTGGTCACAATCCCAAAACGCGGCCAACCCAGACCGTTCTGGCAGGCACACAGCACCAACCTTCGGTCGGACCAGCATTTGCCCTGCTCTCGAACACGATCGAATTCCGATGATCTTCGGAGGCGATATCTCTTCGCTAACACCAGACCGCGCGAGCCAGCTAACGGTTGTTGACGCGATAGTGCTTTTGTACCGTCAGCAGCTTACGACCCTTGGCCCGTCGGGCTTTCAACACTCTGCGACCTTCCCTAGTCGACATTCGCGCCCTAAAGCCATGCACCCTCATCCTACGTCGCTTTTTGGGCTGCCATGTCCTTTTTGGCATCCTTTTCTCCTTATTACACCCCAGCGGGCGATGATCATGTTCGCAGACATCTGGGCATTATACCTGGCAAAGACCGATACTGTCAAGTCGGCCGGACGCCCATGATCTGATCTACGCATAGCCAACAGGTCAAACCAGCCCACGCATTGCGAGGGGGTCGGCAGGCTCCAGCGTTTCGTGACGACTCTTATGTCACGGCTCATACGAGAAGACGCGACCGTAGAGCAACGCCACATCGCCGTTGCCAAAGTAACGATCGATCAAACCCCGAAATGTGTAGTTGCGCTTGGCAAAGAGTTGGATGGCCGGATCATTCTTGGGCTGCAGCGCGGCGGTCAGAGACCGCAAGCGGCTTCCGCGCGTCCACTGTTCGGCCCCCTCCAGCAACATCATCGCCACGCCCTGCCGTCTGTAAGGCGGATGCACGATGAGGTGCTGAACCCAGGCCTCCCAGGAGTCGTGATCCACGGTCACATCCAGGAATCCAGCCACAGAGCCCGCATCCTCAGCCACCAAAAAGCACTCGCGCCGCTTCCAGTGATCCAAGAGGTCGCCCACATCCCCCGGATAGGGCACTTGGAGAGGACGCGGAATGCGTATTCGGCTGAGAACCAGTGCAATGCGATCCTGCTCGATCGATTCATCCACCTGCCAGAGATGCCCGGTCGCATAAGCGCCGCTCAAGCGCCGACAGCGATCCGCGTCCATAACCGTTGCGGGGCGAACATGCATGATCTATCGAGGACCTCACAGCTAGACGGGCCTTGAGGGCATTCCGAATGTCTCAGCGGCAGCGCCTGTCAGCGTGCACCGCTGCCCGGGACAGGCACTTCGGAGAGAATCTCGCGGACCACGTCTCGCGTATCGACATTCTTGATGCGCGCTGAAGGGCTCACGATGATCCGGTGGGCCAAAGTCACCTCGGCCAGCACCTTGATATCATCAGGCAAAACATACTCGCGTGACTGAATCGCGGCCAGCGCCTGACCCGTCTTGTAGAGCGCAAGCGACCCTCGCGGGCTGGCCCCAAGATAGACGTCCGGATGATGCCGCGTCGCCTCGACCACCGACACGATGTACCTCTTGACCAGATCGCTCACGTGTACGTTGCGGATTTGGTCTTGCGCCTCAAGCAGCTCGTCCCGTTCGACGACCTGATCGATCGTCTCCACGGGATGGATATACTGCTGGCTATCGAGAATCTCGATCTCTTCATCAGGCCGAGGGTGCCCCAAGGTGATACGCATCAGGAAGCGGTCCAACTGGGCCTCGGGAAGCGGGAAGGTGCCTTCATACTCGATAGGGTTCTGGGTAGCCATGATCATGAACGGCTCGGGCATGCGATACGTATGCTCATCCACCGTGACCTGGCGCTCTTCCATACACTCGAGCAGGGCCGACTGGCTCTTCGGTGTCGCACGGTTGATCTCATCGGCAAGAACGATCTGCGCCATGATCGGTCCCGATCGAAACTCGAATTCACGCGTGCTGGGGTTGAACACCGACACGCCCGTGATATCGCTGGGAAGCAGATCCGGTGTAAACTGGATACGACTGAAACTGCAGCCAATGGACTTGGCCAACGACTTGGCCATCATCGTTTTGCCCACGCCGGGCACGTCTTCAATCAGTATGTGGCCTTGGCACAGCATCGCGACGAATGCCAGCTGCACCTCGCGATGTTTGCCTACAATCACCTTCTCAACATTACCAATAATCCTATCGCTAACCTCTTGAACGAGCGCCATGTAACTCCCTTCTAGACAGAGCGAATTATCCAGAAGGAAGGATACATCAGGTAACCGGTTGTGTCAAAATTCTTGACTCTTTTGAGTCAGTATGGCGATATTTCGCTCCCTCTGGCCTGCAGTCGCAGCACGGATATGACCTGCAGGACGGGCGAAAAGCGCGCCGACACGACGGAAAGGCTTGACGAGCAGCCTCAGGTGCCCGCCGACGGCCGCCCAGGATGTCGAATGAGGTAGAGTGTGAGAAGTAGGCTGATGGCCGCGAGGGTCACGACCATACAGACAAAGAGCTCACGCGCAATGAACGGTTCGGGCCGCTCAACGCTTGGCCGTGGGGTTGCCAGGGGCTCGAACGTCGGGATGAGAAAAGTCTGGCGCTGGGATCCCAGGCCAGCCTCGCCCGCGCCAGGAGCTTGAGGAAGCGGCCGCGCTGGCGAACCGGGCTCCCCCGCTCCTGGGACCGGAGCAGCGACGGGCGGCGAGCCAGCGTCCCCTACTGTTGGCGCCTGCGCAGGCGGTGTTGGCGAAGTAGGGCTCGGCAGACTCGCTGGGCGATCCGCAGGCGGCACCGTCGGCTCCGCCGCAACGATGCCGGGCACCTGCGTCACCTCAGTCTGCATCGGAGGAGGGGGTTGGGGTGTTGCAGGCGGGTAGGCTTCCGGCTGGTCCGACGTGGCCACGGGCGTGGACAGCTCCAGCTCCGGATAGGCAGACGGCGACGCGTCCGTGGCTGGCGGCAAGGGTGACGGCGCGACGAGCGTGTCGTCATCCTCCCACACCACCACCTCGCCCCCCTGCACGTTCGCAGAGAGGTCGACGGTCTCGGACATCACCGCCCTGACAAAGGGTATTTCCAAGAGACACGTGCCCGGTTCCACCCCCAGCATCCGGATCGTGGCGATAACACCGGAGCCTATGGCCGGGTCTTGTACGGTCAGTTGTACGATGGTGTACAGACCCACGCCCTCCACATTGTCGACCTCGTTCCGGGCCACATAATCAGGATAGGGATGGCTGCCCGGCTCGACCTGGATGCCCGCCGTTGACCCATCCACGTCGATGACCTGCACCAAGCCAGGGGTGAACTCGAAGCGCAGGTCGATGCCGAGCAGCACGTCCACATCATCGATGTAGATCTGGATTTCTGTCTCTTGGCCCACCTCAATCTCGGTGCTGGCCGGCTCAAAGCGCACGACCGGCGTCTGAGCGCGAACAGCATCGAGCGGCGGAACGTGG
Source organism: Anaerolineae bacterium (assembly GCA_016928125.1). The sequence continues at coordinate 3,274 of JAFGLK010000100.1, read as the reverse complement.
ACGCGAGCGACAAGCAAGCAGGCCAGGATGACCCAGATCAAAGGGCGCATCGCCCTCCATCCAGGGATGGGCCAAGGCGCCACCAGGCGAGTCGTCTGGGACGCTCTCCTGCCGCGCGCCCGACGCGGATTGCCACCCAAGATCGCCCTCCTCCACAATCGCGGCTCCGGCTCGAGGCATTCTAGCCCAAGGACACGACCGCCGCAACCGGTATCGGTACGCCAGGCAGAACCGCCCCGCAAGCTTGTGACCAGAGCGGATGGGAGGGACCGTCCTCCTGTCGGTCGCCCGCTCGCCTCGAAGCTCGGAGCCATCATCGAAGCCCAGAACAGGAGCAGAGCGTTTTGCCAGATTGCGGGTGTGAAGTATAATGAATGTCGAGTTTATGTTCCATGGAGCGCTGTTGGGCACGCCTTTCGGCGTTTCTTTTTTTGTTGCAGGGGCTTGAATCATGCCAAGAAAGGTCCACTATCTAACGCCTGAGGGACGACAGAAGATCGAGCAGGAACTCGAGTACCTCCGCACGGTCAGGCGACCCGAAATGGCTCGCAGTCTCAAGGACGCCATCGAAGAGGGCGATCTCGCCGAGAACGCCGGCTACTCTGAATCCAAGCGCGAGCAGGCGATGCTCGAGGGACGTATCGCTGAACTCGAGGAGATCCTGGCCAATGCAGAAGAGCTCGAGTACGCTGGCTCAGCCGATGTGGTCGCGCTGGGCACCCAGGTCACAGTGATCGAGACGGGCTTTGAGCCCGAGACGTACCAGATCGTGGGAGCCGCCGAGGCGGATCCGGCGCGCGGCCGGATATCGAACGAGTCGCCGCTGGGCATGGCCCTGCTGGGGCGTCGCATCGGGGATCGGATTCAGGTCAAAACCCCCGGAGGGGTGGCGGCCTTTGAGATCACCGCCATCTCCTGAGATTGGATCGAGGCCGAGAGAATCCATGCCAGCAAGCACCAATGACCGACGCGAGCAGCGCATCATCAAGCTAGAGGCCTGGCGCGAGGCGGGTATCGACCCCTACCCCGCGCGCGTTGAACGGACGCACACAACCATCGAGGCCCTGAGTGCCTTTGAAGAGGCCACCGACGGAGCTGAGATCGAGGCCCAAGTGCCGGGGCGGCTGATGTCCATTCGCGTGATGGGTCGCTCGACCTTCGCCCATATCGCCGATGGCACAGGAACCCTCCAGATCTACCTTCAGCGCGATGTGGTCGGCGAGGAATCGTACGAGCGCTTTCGCAAACTGGTTGACTTGGGCGATCATGTGGGCGTCGAGGGGGTCCTCTTTCGCACCCGCACCGGTGAGGTGACGATTCGGGTCGCCTCTTGGGCGCTGCTCTCCAAGGCGCTGCGCCCCCTACCCGAGAAATGGCATGGGCTGCGAGATGTCGAGACCCGCTATCGGCAGCGCTATCTGGATCTGCTCGCCAACGAAGAGGTGCGGCACATCTTTGTCCTGCGCACGCGCATCGTTTCGGCCATCCGACGCTGGCTCGACGAGCGTGGATTCCTGGAGGTGGAGACGCCCATCTTGCAGCCGCTTTACGGCGGCGCGGCGGCCAGGCCCTTTACCACCTATCACAACGCCCTCGATCAGACGCTCTACCTGCGCATCGCGGATGAGCTCTATCTCAAGCGCTTGATCATCGGCGGGTTGGATCGCGTCTACGAGATCGGCCACAACTTTCGCAACGAGGGCGTGGACACCACCCATAATCCCGAGTTCACGGCCATCGAGCTCTATCAGGCCTACGCCGACTATCACGACATGATGCGTCTGGTGGAGGCGATCTACTCGGACGTGGCGGAGACGGTGCTGGGGTCGAAAACCATCAGCTACGCTGGCCACAAGATCGATCTTGCGCCGCCCTGGCGTCGGATCACGATGCGCGACGCCATCCTCCAGGAAAGCGGCATCGACATTGACGCCTACCCCGATCACGCCAGCCTGTGGGCCACGGCGCAAGGCCGGAGGCTACATCTGGTCGCTCAGCCGTCTTGGGGCAAGTTGGTGGAAAAGCTCTTTGAGGTGGCGGTCCAGCCCACGCTGATCCAGCCCACGTTTATCATGGACTATCCCACAGAGGTCTCGCCGCTGGCCAAGAAGAAGCCTGGGAGCGACGATCTCGTCGAGCGGTTCGAGTTCTTTATCGGGGGCACCGAATGCGGTAACGCCTTCACCGAGCTGAACGACCCGCTCGACCAGCGCGAGCGCTTCGCGGCCCAAAGCGATGCGGCCGCCAAGGGGGACGAGGAGGCCCATCCTCTGGATGAGGACTTTATCGTCGCGCTGGAGCATGGCATGCCGCCCACAGGAGGGCTCGGATTCGGCATCGACCGCATGGTGATGCTCTTCACCGATCAGACGTCGATCCGCGAGGTGATCCTCTTCCCGCAGTTGCGCAGCTGAGTGCTGGCCGGAGGGCTCTCTGCGGAGAGTCATCGGCTACCCCTAGACGCAGACCAAGCCCCTGACTTGCGAGCAAGTCAGGGGCTTGTCCATAGCGTATATGCTTCAGGCCCAAACTACTTCGGCAGATACTCCACGGCCCAGCCGACGCCGAGCTCCTGGAGCTTTTCCACCGTGGGCAGGCCCGTCTCGGGGTCCCAGCCCATCATGCCATAGTAGGTGTGCAGGGCCTCGCGCAGTTCCTCGCGATCGATGCCGCCATCCTCCAACGCGCCGTTGCGCGTGGGGCCATAGCTACGCTCGGCCAGGCGGTCATCCTCAACGGTAAAGCCCCGGCGCATGTTGTGAAGTCGCGCTAGCGTGAGGGCACGCTCGCCCACGCGCAGCAGCTCATAGCTGGTCACATCCCAGCCGGTGGCCGCCCGCACCATCTCAGCCACGTCGCTGATGTTCCAGCCCGGGAAGATGCACATCGACACGCAGTTGAAGGTGACGCAGTCGACGGTGCTATAGAGCGTGGCCCGCACCTTGTCGGGCCCCAGATCTTCCAAGGGGAGCGGCTCAAAGGCCCCCATGCCGCGCAGCGAGCCATTGGGGTTAAAGCCATCCTCATTGGCGATCGCCAGACCTGTGTCGTGCAAGGCGTGCACATGATCGGCGCCAGTAGGCGATACGGCATAGCCGATCGCCAGGCCACGTTTCACCCGGGGCTCGTGCATGGGAAAGGCCTGCCCCTTGGTGTGCACGGCGTACATCTCGGCGCCGTTGCCGATCATCTCGGCGGCCGTGGCCAGGTTCTCGGACAGGATCCTGCCGATCCCCTCGCGCCGGGCGATCTTTTCGATCGCAGCGATCATGGC
>JAFGLK010000585.1 GCA_016928125.1 Anaerolineae bacterium | reverse complement strand
GGGTCTATGAAGTGGATAGTATACAGAGTATACTTATTGACTGCCGGTCAACTTGGCTCTGGGCGATCGGCCTAGGGCCAGGACGATGGGTGAACATTCCTGAACATCTGCGGCGGGGAGATTCGCCACAGACGGGGCGTGGCCGCCGGCCGGCACGCTGTTTGCCGCTCATGAACATCGACTGAGGGAGAGCATCAGGTGGACGCGTGGAACCTCGAACAGGATGGCTATGTGATCAGCACTGACAAGTCGCGGCTGGATCTGGATCGTATCGCCGACTTTTTGATCAACGACTCGTACTGGGCCCACACACGTCCCCGTGCCCTCATCCCCAAATCGGTCGAGCACTCGCTCTGTTTTGGCGTCTATCGCGGCGCAGAGCAGGTCGGGTTCGCGCGCGTCGTGACCGATTATGCCACTTTTGCATGGTTGTGCGATGTATTCATCGTCGAGGCTCACCGGGGCAAAGGCCTCGCCAGGTGGCTGATCGAGACGGTGGTGTCGCATCCCGAGCTGCGTGGCTCCCTGTTTCTCCTTGCCACCCGCGATGCCCACGAACTCTATCGCAAGTATGGGGGCTTTGAGCCGCTCCACTTGCCCGAGCGCTGGATGCAGCGTTCCAAGGGACGCTGATAGAGACCGTAGCTGCTGCGAAATGCACGAGCACCCGTGCTCCGGGAGCAGGCGCCCTCGCCTGGTGGGTGCCGCTCCGAGAGCGTGGGTCGAGGCTCAGGGGAACCTGCCAATGGGGAGGCAGGCCGCATGCCGTCTGAAATACTGTCTCGAGAAGAAGTGCGTCGTGGACGGGCTTGGGCCGTTCTGGAGCGCCTGGACCTGGTCCGTCGCTGGTCTCGCTATGGGCGCGTCGTGCTCCACGGCGCACTGAGCTATCGTCTCATGGTGGCGCTGGACATCGACATGGGCGTTGTGACGCCCAATCCCCGACCAGAGCACGGCTTCGCGGTGGTATCAGAGGTCGCCCGGATTGGCGGTGTGTGGCAGGTACGCTACCGCAACCAGTTGGAGAATCCCGCCGACCCTGGGCTCTACTGGGGGATCCACTATCGCGACGAGAGCGACCAAGTCTGGAAAATCGACACCTGGTTCCTGCCCATGAACCATCCCCATGTCGGCCTCATGGAGCGGCAGGTTGAGGCGTTCGACAAGGCGCTCACAGACGAGATGCGCGAGATCATCCTGATGATCAAGGAGGCCGTGTGTGGCGACCAGGCGCTGCGCGGCATGGACATCTATCAGGCCGTGCTCCAGGGCGGCCAACGCGATGTGGAAGGCTGCCGCCAATGGGTCGCCGAGCACCGCGTGGAGGGCATCAACCGGTGGCTGCCCGCGTGAGAGACGGGCGTAGCGACTCATGGCTTGGCTGATATGAATGGGCCAGCCCCCAATGGGGCTTGCCCGAAGGAGAGGATGGCATGCTTGGGATCGTGGCGTTGTTCGGCGTGGCGCTCGTGGGCTTGGGCGTCGCGGGCTGGTACTCGGCCGTCGTTCTGAAGCGGGCTCGAGCCCTGCTTGAGGCTTGGGCGGAGGAGCAGGGCTACCAGATCCTGGAGGCGAACCCTCGCCCTTTGAGCAGGGGCCTCCACTCGTGGTCGAGCAAGGGGCAGGTGGTCTACCGGGTCAGGATCCGCCAGGCAGACGGCCGCGAGCGCACCGGTTGGGTATGCTGTGGCGCGCCCCTGCGCGGCGTGTTCGCAGACAAGGTCGAGGCGCACTGGGACCGGGAGAGCGATCCACCCTGCTAAGACCTGGCATGTTATCTCTCCATCGCTTCAGGCCAGGAGATCCTGCAGCAATCCCACCCCGAGCACGCTCAGGCCGCCGCCCACGTAAGGGATGAAATCAAGGCTGCCGGCCGCCGCCGAGACCCGGCCCTCTGGCCCAAGGCTCAGAGGCAGCGAGGCCAGCAGGAGCGCGTTCATCCCGTGGCTGCCCAGCGCCATCAGCCCCAGCATGAGGACGGCCAGGAGCGAGCGATGCAGCATCAACAGGCCACAGGCGCCCGCCGCGATGAGCAGCGCCATGATGCTCACCACCGGCCCCTCCCGCTCCCGGCTGACCCGGTGGAGCAGCCAGCCGGCCAGCATGGCGCCCATCACCCCCGAGATGGGTATCAAGGTCCCGCTGAGGGCCGCTGCTGACAGGCTCATCCCGCTTTGCTCGATGAGATAGGTGGGCCCCCAGAGGGTGAGGGCGTCCTTGACCATCCCCGAGCCAAAGCAGACCGCGGGCACCCAGGATAGGCCGGGCGTCGACCACAGCGCCTTGAGGCCGGAGAGAAGGTCGCGGCGCGCCCGCGGGGCGGCGGGGTTCGTTTCCTGCAGCGCCTCAGTCTCGCCCTGCAGCAGATCCTCGGGTTGGTCGCGCACCAGCAGATACCAGAGCGCGGCCAGGGCCAGCAGCAGCAGGCCGGGCGCCCAGAACACCTCTCGCCAGCTCCAGCGGGCGATCAGCCAGCCGGCCAGCGCCCAAGACAGGGCGTGCCCGGCCACATAGCAGGGCGCAAAGAGCGCCGTGAGGCGTCCTCGTCCTTCAGGGGGAAACCAGCGCGAGAGGGTCTTCATGATCGGCCCCCAGCCGGTGGCCTGGGCCCAGCCATTCCACGCCCATACGGCAAGCATCAGCCCAAACGCGCTCAGCGAGCCAAAGAGCAGGTTGAGGCCGGCGGAGAGGAGCATCCCCAGAGCCACAAAGCGACGCGCTGAGAGTCGCTCGCCCAGGTGGCCGTTGGCCAACTGACTGAGGGCATAGACCCAGTAGAACGTGCTCCCGACCAGCCCCAGCATCGCCTTGCTCCAGCCCAGATCGGCTTGAACGGCGGGCAGCGCGACGGCCAGATTCACGCGCCGTAGATAGTAGGCTGCGTAGGTGACCCAACTCACGACAAAGATGCGCCTGCGCCAGGCGCGCAGTGGCGCTGCGGGCAACGCGACGGCCATGCTCTGGCAGCTCCTTGGCAGAGGCTAGATGGATGCGCGGGATTGTACCCCTGCTT
>JAFGLK010000584.1 GCA_016928125.1 Anaerolineae bacterium | reverse complement strand
CTGGTGACGCGCTGGACCATATCGAACACTATCAGCCATTTCAGATGCCGGACAAGTGGTTCTAGCGCGCACGATGAGGCTCGCGCTGCGGGTTGCGCTATTTCTCGTACCGGCTAGTATAGACCCGTCTGCAGAAGTTTCAGGATAGGAAAGGAGCTCTATGTCAGGTACACCCACCAAGGTCGGTCTCATTGGATGCGGCACGATCAGCGGCATCTATCTCGAGAACAGCAAAAAGTTCGACGCCTTTGACATCGTGCGGGTTGGCGATGTCCGCGTTGATGCTGCGCAGGCACGCGCCGCCGAGTACGACATCGAAAAGTCCGGGAGCGTTGAAGACCTGCTGGCGGATCCCGAAATCGAGATCGTCATCAACCTCACGCCGCATCGCGTGCACGGCATGGTCGGCATGCAGGTGCTCAATGCGGGCAAGAGCGTGTACACCGAAAAGCCGCTGGCGGTCTACCGTCACGAGGCGAACCAGTTGCTGGCGAGGGCGGCCAGCAGTGGGCTGCGCGTCGGCGGGGCGCCGGACACCTTCTTTGGCGGCGCGTGGCAGATGGCCCGCAAGCTGATCGATGATGGCGTGATCGGCGAGCCAGTCGGCGCGTTCGCCAATCTGCACGCCTTTGCGGCGCCCCGTCCGCCATCCGTGCGGCCTGATGGCTACACCAGTTTCTACATGACCGACTTTTTCGAGTATGGCGGAAGCTGGGCCTTTGATCGCGGGCCGTACTATCTGCATGCTCTGATCAACCTGCTCGGCCCCGTCAAGAGGGTCACCGGCTCGGCCCGCATCACCTGGCCGGAGCGCGAGCGCGGCGGCGAGTTGCGCAAGGTCAACGCCCCCAGCCATATCGCGGGCTTGCTGGACTTTTCCAATGGCGCGGTATGCCAGTTCCTGATGACTGCCGATGTCTGGCAGACCGATCTGCCACACATCGAGATCTATGGCTCCGAGGGTTCGCTCCGCTGCATCGACCCGAACAACTTTATGGGCACCCTGTACCTGCGCCGGGCCAACAGCAAGGAGTGGGAGCCGATCGAGTCGACTTTCAGCTACAATCAGAACAGCCGCGGCGTGGGCGTGGCCGATATGGCTCAGGCCATCAAGAGCAAGCGGCCGCATCGTGCCAGCGGCGAGATGGCCGCGCACGTGGTCGACATCATCAATGCGATTCACGAGGCGTCAGCCGAGGGCAAGCACGTGGAATTGACCACCACCTGCCGCCAGCCCAAGGCGCTGCCAGAAGGGCTTCCCGACTGGAAAATCGACGAGTAGAACCGTTCCGCAGGCGGGTGGCCGTACAGGCCACCCGCATTCATCAGTATACGGAGGGCGACATGATCAAACTGGGTACTTATGAGAGCTGGTTCGACGCGGAGCCGATCGTCCCCGGAGATAGCTTCCCCGAAGTCTTGAAGAACATGGGCAACTATGGCTTCCAGGGGATTCAGATCGGTGCCAGGTACCGGGATCTGGGCTGGGATGAGATCGGCCGCATGTGCAAGGACAACGACATTCGCCTTTGCATCGCCGGCGGCGGCGGTAACTTGCTGTCCAAGGATCCTGATATCCGGCGACAGGGCGTTGCAGCGGTCAAGGATGGGCTGCGCCTCGCGGGCAGGCTGGGCGCGATTGGATCTATTTGCGTGCCCATCCGCCGCCCTGAGATGGACCCTCCGGCCCCGCCCAAGACGCTCTATGAGTTGCAGGAAGAGATCCTGATCGAGGAGCTCGCGGAGATCGCACCCGTGGCAGAGGAAGCCGGTGTCTATCTGATCATCGAGCCGCTGAACCGTTACGAGTCGCAGTTCATCCAGCGGCTGGGTCAGGCGCACAAGGTTTGCGCCGCGGTGGGCAGCCCGAACATCCGCTTCATGGCGGACTTTTTCCACATGAACATCGAAGAGGTTGACCTGGGCAAGGCCATCGAGGCCACCAAGGACTATCTCGGCTATGTGCATCTGGCCGACAGCAACCGCTTCGAGCCGGGCGCGGGGCATCTGGACTTTAAGCCGGGTCTCGCCGCGCTCAAGCGCATCGGCTATGATGGCTTTATGACCTTTGAGTGCAAGGTCATGGGCGCCGACAAGGGCAAGGCGCTGACGGACTCTGCCGCACTGATTCGCAAGCTCTGGGACGAGGTCTAGGCCTCTCCGTTTCCAGCATGCGAGCCGGCAGTTGCACAACAACTGCCGGCTCGTTGTCTGTTTCTGCCCTGCGAAGGGGCCTACGCCACTCGCAGTACCACCACAGCGTGCGCTGGCATGCGCATCTTGAGGCCCGGCGTGGCCAGACGCGCGCCCTCAAAGACGGTTGGCTTGACGGCCTCTGGCTCGTCAAAGGTGTTGTGCGCCTGCAGCGTGCCGGCGGTCAGGATCTGCCCCGTGACGCTGTTCGCGGCTACGCCGCCAAGATCGATCTCTAGCTCGATATCGTGCTCGTGATCGAGGTTGCACAGAGTGATCGTCAGAGCCCCCTCGGCGTCGCGCGAGGCCGAGGCGTGCAGCGCGCCGATGCTCTCCCCGCCCATCTCATAGTCGGGGCCGTTGAGTTCGCTGGGCAGGTAGGTGGCGCCCTGGTGAGCCTGATACATGTGGAATACGTGATAGGTGGGTGTCAACACCATCCGCTCGCCTTCGGTGAGCACCATCGCCTGCAGCACATTGACGGTCTGGGCGATGTTGGTCATGCGCACCCGGTCGCTGTGGGCGTGGAAGATGTTAAAGTTGATGCCCGCCGCCAGTGCGTCGCGCAGCGTGTTCTGCTGGTACAGGAACCCCGGGTTGGTGCCGGGCTCCACCTGGTACCAGGTGCCCCACTCGTCCACGATCAGAGCCACGCGCTTTTCTGGGTCGTAGCGATCCATGATCTCGCCGTGTTTGGTGAGCAGTTCCTCCATGAACATCGTGCGGCTGAGCACCTCGAACCAGGCCGCGGTATCGAACTCGGTGGCTGAGCCCTTTTCACGCCAGGAGGGTCCCGGAGCGGTGTAATAGTGCAGGCTCAGGCCGTGCATGCGGCTGCCCGCCACCTCCATGAGCACCTCGGTCCAACGATAGTCCTCGCGGTTGGCGCCGCAGGCGATCTTGAACAGAGTGTTGCCCGAGAGGTTGCGGAGATACGTCTGGTAGCGCCGGTACTCGTCGGCATAGTACTCGGGGCGCATATTGCCGCCGCAGCCCCAGTTCTCATTGCCGACGCCCCAGTATTTGATGGACCAGGGTTCGTCACGGCCGTTGGCGCGGCGCAGGTCGGTCATCGGCGACTTGCCGCTCGAGGTCAGATACTCGACCCACTGCTGCATCTCGCGCACGGTGCCACTGCCGACGTTGCCGCAGATGTAGGGTTCGCAGCCGAGTTGGTCGCACAGATCCAGGAACTCGTGGGTGCCAAAGGAGTTGTCCTCGGTCACGCCGCCCCAGTGGGTATTGATCATCACGGGCCGTTGTTCGCGCGGGCCGATGCCATCCTGCCAGTGATACTCATCGGCAAAGCACCCGCCGGGCCAACGCAGCACCGGGATGCGAATGGCGCGCAAGGCCTCGACAATGTCCGTCCGAATGCCGCGGACGTTGGGGATGTCCGATTCCGGGCCTACCCAAAAGCCGCCATAGATGCAGCGTCCCAGGTGTTCGGCAAAGTGGCCATAGATGTTCGGGTCGATCGTCGCGCCGGGCCGGTCTGTTCGTATCTTGAGGGTGGCGGTCATGTTTTCTTCCTTTCGCCTGTGGCAGTGTTCACGTGTGTTCACCAGCATTATGGCCCAACGGCCTGCGGTGTGGCAAGTGCGGGCGTCGTCGACAGCGATTGCAGGGAAGGCTATACTCGCTCGCGGGGTGAGATGATGAGAGTCGACCTGCATGTGCACACCTACCATTCGGCTGATTCGCTGTCGCGACCGGCGGAGATCCTGCGCTGCATGGATCGCAATGGCGTCGATGTGGTGGCGATCACGGATCACAACGCCATCGACGGAGCCCGCGAGGTGGCCGCGCTGGCGCCCGCGCGGGTCATCATCGGTGAAGAGGTTCGCACGAGCCAGGGCGAGATCATCGGGCTGTTCTTGCGCAACTGGATCGCTCCGGGCCAATCGCCGCGCGAGACCGTCGCGGCGATCCACGCGCAGGGTGGGTTGGTGTACGTGCCGCATCCGATGGATCGTATCCGCGGCTCGGCGCTGACAGAAGATGCGCTGTTGTCGATCATTCCCTGGATCGATGTGTTCGAAATCTACAACGCTCGTGTGTACTGGCAGCGACCGAACCGCCGAGCGCGCGAGATCGCGGTCACGCATCATCTGGCCATGGGAGCCGGCAGCGATGCGCACCGCCCAGAGGATGTCGGGCTGGCGACGGTGGAGATGGCAGCTTTTGTCGATGCAGGCAGCTTTATGGGCGCCATCCTTGAGGGGACTATCACTGGGAGACTCACGGGCCTTTGCGGACGGTTGGCAGG
>JAFGLK010000583.1 GCA_016928125.1 Anaerolineae bacterium | reverse complement strand
GGGTTGCCATAGAAGAGCCACTGATCTGGGCTCTCTACCTGCCATCCATCCTCGAACGTCTGGGTAAAGATGCCGTACTCGTACCGGAGGCCATAGCCGACACTCGGCAAATCCAGTGTGGCCATCGAGTCAAGGAAGCAGGATGCGAGCCGACCCAGGCCCCCGTTTCCCAGCCCCGGCTCAGCCTCGAGCGCGATGAGCTCCTCGAGGCTGAGATCGGTCTGGGCGAAGGCCTGCCGCGCAAGATCGAGAGTCGATGAATAGAGCAGATTCTTCAACAGTTGCTTGCCCGGGAGGTATTCCGCTGACAGGTAGTAGACGAACTTGGGGTTGGCCCGGTAATGCGCATCTGCCGTTCTCCGCCAGCGATCGATCAGATAGTCGCGCACCGTGTAGGCCAGGGCAGCATAGAGATCACGAGGGCTGGCCGATTGGATGCTGGCGCCGCGCACATAGTACAGATTATCACGCAGCGCCCGATGAAAGGTCTCCACCGTCCAGGCGGCGCGGCCGCTTGCCTCTCCTCTAGGGTTCATCGAGTTCCGCTCCTGTCGGTATCTGGGGTCGCAGCCCAAGCCAAGACGTCAGAAGCCCAGGTAGGGCTCCAGGGCCGCCAGGTGCTCTGCGCCGGGTTCGATCTCACCGGCTTCCAGTCGGTGCATCTCTGCTATCATGGCCTGGTTCATGGGCGTCGCCACCCCGAGCTCAGCGCCGCGTCGCACGACCTCACCGTTCAGATAGTCGACCTCTGTGCGTCGGCCTTTGATCACATCCTGCAGAAGTGAGGGACGACCCGGTTGGGGGAGCCGGGCGAGCTGCTCCGGCGTGAGCTGCCGCTGGCCGGCAGCTCTTGCCAGCTCAGTCTGTAACGCCTGCACGGCCGCCTGCCCCTCAGCGTGGGCGAACCGCTCGCCAGGGATGCCCTGAACTGGCTCCAGGACCACACCTTGGGCCAGGGCCACCTTGGCCGCTTCGCGCCCGATGATGATGCGGATCGCGTCGGCCAGGTCGCGCTGTTTTGAGGTCAGATCGGTGGCATGGGGCCCCAGCAGGCCCGCCAGAGCATTGCCCATGCTGTTCCAGATCAGCTTAGCCCAGCGGGCGCCCCAGATATTGGTGGTGGCCTCGCTTGGGCCGATGGCGGTCAGCATCTGCACCGCGGTGCGCACGCGTGGGGTCACCAGGCCGTGCAACTCGCCCACGGAAAAGGCATGGGTGGTGGTCGGATCGGTGCGCACCACATGGCCAGGCTCATAGACGCCCGCGCTGATGGTGGTGACACAGCCAACGGTGCGCGGGTAGCCGACGATGCGCGCCACCGTCTCGTCATTCAGCGCATTCATGGCCGGGAGAACGCATCCGGAGGTGGCCACATGCGGGCCGATGAGATGGGTCAGCCAGACCGTATCGTAGCTCTTGACGGACAGAAAAACCATGTCAAACGGCTCGCGCACGCCACTTACATCACTCAGATGCAACGCCCGCACCGGCACCGTGAAGGTTTCGTTCACATCGCTCAGGGTCAGCCCCTCGCGTCGCATGACCTCCACATGCTCAGCCCACTGGTCGATCGCCGTGACATCCTGTCCACTCCGGGCGAGATAAGCTACAATCGAGCCCCCGATGCCACCCACCCCAAGCACCGCAATCCGTGTTCCCATCGCTTTTTCCCTCCTGCTGGGTGCGCCGACGTGCCGCACACTATGCATTCTCTTGCTGTTCGTCCTGAACCCGTCTGACTTTGGTCTCGTGACGCATGGTGCTCACGAATTGCTCGATCTCGCTGTCCCAGAACTCGATGATGAGCGTGGCGTCATGCAGTTGGCCCCCGGCCCGGCCAACCACAAGCCCCTCAACCGACTGCTGACCGCGCCAGAATATCACGCGATCGCCGATCGCCACAGCCTCGGCTTCGAGGCGCGCCTGAGTGGCGCTGGATTCGATCCCCGCCAGCGGCTGAACGACCCCATCTTGGGAGGCGATGATGCCCAGCCCCGCGGCGATACTGGTGAAAGGATCGGCGGTACGAACCTTGTCCGGGCCGAAGAGCCGTTTGATCATGCCCTGAACCACGGGCACCAGCGACGAACCTCCCGTCATGAGCACCGTATCCACAGCCTGCGGTGCGAGTTGAGCTTGGCGCAACGTCGCCTCCAAGGCATTCTCGATCTGGCCCAGGTGCTGGGTGATCGCCGACACGAATTGCCTACGCGTCAGCCCCTCGTCGATGTGCAGCCCCTTTTCGTGTAGCGAGATCTGCGTCGCGGTCGCGTCCGAGAGCGCGATCTTGGCTGCCTCGATGAGCTGAAAGAGGCGAAAGCCCAGCCCTTCGCGCACCAGACGCTGCAGATTTTCAACGGCTTGAGGCACATTACTTTGGCGCTTGACCGCCGCAATATGTGCCGCATTGGCGGGCGTGGCCAGAAGTGAGATCGTCTGCCAGTGCAAGAGCGGCTCTAGCAGGTTCTGCGGGAAGGGCAACCCCTTGGGCCCAAGGGTCGTGCCCGCCCCGAAATGCTTGAGCAGAGCGTGCTCCATGATCGCGCTGTCAAAATCGTCCCCCCCCAACGTCAATCCGTGAGTGGCCAGGATCTGGGGGCGCTCGGCACGCGAGATCTGCACCAGCGCCAGATCGAGCGTGCCACCGCCAAAGTCAAAGATCAGCGCGCAGCTCCCTTCGGGCAGCAAGCGACGCAAATGTCGCGCCGCCGCCACAGGCTCGCGTTCCAGAGCAGCCTGCCCAAAGCCCGCCTTGCGCGCCGCTACGAGCATGCGCTCGTGCGCCACGCAATTGATCTCCTCCGGGGTCACATGCGCGGGCTGGGTGAGCGGCACATACGAGACAGGCCGCCCGATGACCGCCGCCTCCACCGGCTCTCCTAGATAGGCTTCGGCATACCGGCGGATGCGCCTCAGCACCTCGGCGATCAGATCCTCGACGGCATAGTAATGGCCATAGATGGTAGCCCCGTGGAAATGCGGATCGCGCAGAGCGGTCTTGAGCGACTGGAAGAGGCGCGCTGGCAGATCGAGGATCTCATCCTCGCCGGCGGTGGATACGAGCACCATCCCGTTGTCGGCATTGACAAAGGGGTCATTGAGCTCACTCTCAAAGACCGAGGCGAGCTCGCGAAGATCGGTGAACTTGTAGCGTATGGGGACCTGGCCGATGAGAGAGAGATAGAGCTCTATCGCGGTGCGCCCGAAATAGACCTCCTGCTCCTTGGTGAAACAGATCGTTGAGGGCATGACCGTGAGGCCCCCCTCGAGGGGTATCAGCTCGAGCTGCCCTTCGCGAACCACGGACGCGCTACAATTGGTTGTTCCGAAATCGATACCGATGCTGAGCATTTCTACGGTCTCACCTGAGGCAAGATCGGCACAACGCTGGGAAGCGAAGATTGGATACGCATGATACTCGCGAAGCGTGCCCAGTCAAGTAGCGCCAAGC
>JAFGLK010000582.1 GCA_016928125.1 Anaerolineae bacterium | reverse complement strand
GCCGAGGGCTGGCGAGTCTCGGATGTCGGCTTTCAACTGGATGAGGAGTACGAGATTCTGTGCCGTGTGGGGCTGCACTGTGCGCCAGCGGCTCATCGCACCATTGGCACCTTTCCCGAGGGCACTGTGCGCCTGGCGCCCGGGCCTTTGACAACGTTGGACGAAATCGCGGCGACGATCTCCGCGGTGGAGAGGATCGTGGCGCCATGAGCGAAGAATATGGGGTCGTGCTGTTTCACACCACCTCGGCTGTCCTACGTGCTGAAAAGCTTCTCAAGGGAGCGGGAATCCCCTGCAAACTCATCCCGGTGCCACGGCAGCTGTCGAGCAACTGCGGCATCTCGTTACGCTTTGCGTGGCCTCAGGCCGAGGAGATCAGGGACATACTGGAGAACGCGCGAGTGGACACGGCCGGGATTCATCGCCTGGAGTAGTACCCTTTTCGGGCCCGAGCGACGCCCAAGGGCGTGTCGGCGAGCCCCTCCCGCCCTGGGCTTCCGGGCGCTCCGGGCCCGGATCCAGGAGCGTGTGCATGGAGGATGCGATGACGGAACTGCTGTACCAACGAGATAGCTATCTCCGCGGGTTCGATGCGACGGTGCTGGATGTCGTCGAAGGCCGTGCGTTGCGCCTGGACCGCACGGCCTACTATCCTGGGGGTGGCGGACAGCCCCATGATGTGGGTCTCCTGCGCGCGGGCGGCATCGAGTTCGCCATAGAGCGCGTGAGCCGCCAGGGCGAGCACGTCCTGCACTGGGTCGCTGGAGAGCAACTCCCGGCCGTGGGGGCCCGGGTGGCGGGCGAGATCGACTGGGAGCCTCGCTATAGGCTGATGCGCACCCACACGGCCCTGCACGTGCTCTGCGGCGTCGTCTGGCGCGACTATGGCGCCCAGGTCACGGGCGGTAACATGGAGCCGCTGGCCGGGCGGATGGATTTCGAGTTTGAGACGCTGCACAAAGAGCTGGTGCAGGAGATCGAGGAAAGGGTCAACGTCGAGATTCAGCGGGCACACGAGGTGCGCGTCGACATTCTGCCCCGCGCGGAGGCGTTTCAGATCCCCGATCTGATCCGCACCAAGATCAACCTGCTGCCCGAAGGGATCACCGAGGTGCGGGTGGTGGAGATCGTGGGGCTTGACCTGCAAGCCGATGGCGGCACGCACGTGGCCAATACACGCGAGGTTGGGCCTGTGCGGGTGGTGCGCTATGAGAGCAAGGGGCGCATCAACAAGCGCCTACACATCGCTCTGGATGCATGATCTTCAGCGCTTGCAGGTTGGCCCTATCCGAAAGGACTGTGCATGAGTCGCACTGGCCTTGAGCCCCAGTGGTCACCTCCCGCGTTCGATGCCGCCGCCGGGAGCTATGATGCGACCTTTACCCACACGCGCCTGGGGCGCTGGCTGCGCGAGGCCGTCCGGGCTCGGCTGGCCTCGCTCGTTGCGCCTGGACAGCGAGTGCTCGAGTTGGGCTGTGGCACTGGCGAGGATGCTATCTGGCTGGCACAGCGCGGCGTGCGCGTCGTGGCGACGGATATATCCGCGGCCATGCTGAAGATTGCCCGCGCCAAGGCGGCGCGGGCCGGCCTCGACGAGCGCATCACTTTCGCCCTGCTTGACCTGGCAGCTCCAGACACCGCGGGCACGGCTCACGTCTGGGCCAACACATACAACGTTGTGTTTTCCAATTTCGGCGCGCTGAACTGCCTCCCCGACCGCCGCGCACTAGTGCAGACCCTGAGCCACCATACAGTGGCTGGTGCCCATGTGTGTGTGGTGCTCATGAATCCGCTCTGCGCCTGGGAGATCGCCTGGCACCTCCTGCATCTGCAGCCCAAGACAGCTTTGCGACGCTGGCGCGCGGGCGCAGAGGCCCATGCCGGTGGGGGTGAGCGGGTGCGTGTCTGGTATCCATCTCCGGCGCGACTTCGGAGGGAGTTTGCTCCCAGCTTTCGGCACCGCGCCACCGTGGGCATCGGCGTGCTCCTGCCGCCTCCCTATCTGGGCGAACTGGTGGATCGGCATCCGGCTGAGTTTAAGCGCCTTGCATCCTGGGAGCTCAAGCAGGCTCAGCGATTGCCGTGGCGCTGGCTGGGCGACCACTATCTCTGCATCTTCCAGCACATTGGGTGTGGATGATCCCATTCCTGACCCGGCAGCGGGAACGAGACGCCGCAGACTCTGGTGAGGCTGCGCGTCGTACGAGCGTCCCTGCACGCAACTCTCGCTCCGAGGCTTGAGTACTCGCTTATGCTCAGCTTCTGATCGTTTTCGTTTGCTTGGCTTTCGCATTGATATTGGCATTTTTCCTAGGAAATCGCATTTGACAAAACCTTACCTCTTCTGGTAGATTAGGGGTCGGCGTAATTCGATCCGCAGGCGTCTATCTGCGCCACAAGAGAGCCGGCTGGGTGCGCTTCCAGTCGGCTGGTCGAGTAGGAATGGTAGATTCCCATAGGCCCCAACGCGTGGGTCAGCCTCCTGGCCGAAACATCAGAGAAGGAGTTTGCACAATGGCATCCGACAGCACAGAGCAGATCAAGTTCCCGCCCCCAGCGAATTTCTCAAATGCTTACATTAGCTCACTCGAGCAATACGAGCAGATGTATGCCGAGTCGATCAACGACCCGGATGGCTTCTGGCTCAAGCAGGCCGAGATCGTCGACTGGTTCAAGAAGCCCACCAAGGGGCGCGAGTACACTTGGGACACCGAGAACCGCGTGATTGAGCACAAATGGTTCGAGGATGGTCAGCTTAACGTCACGTACAACTGCCTCGACCGTCATCTCGGCACGTGGCGCAAGAACAAGGCCGCCATCATCTGGCAGGGCGAGCCCGAGGACGATGTGCGCATCCTCACGTATCAGGATCTGCACCGTGAGGTCAGCAGATTCGCCAATGTGCTCAAGAGCAAGGGCATCCAGAAGGGCGATCGCGTGGCCATCTATCTGCCCATGATCCCCGAGTTGCCCATCGCGCTGCTGGCCTGTGCCCGTATCGGTGCCATCCACTCGGTGGTTTTCGGCGGGTTTAGCGCATCGTCTCTGGCCTCGCGCATTCAGGATTCAGACTGCAAGCTCCTAATCACCAGCAACGTGTCGCTCCGCGCCGGCCGGTCGATCCCGCTCAAGGCCACGTCCGACGAGGCTTTGGAGAGTTGCCCGACCGTCGAGAACATGATCGTGGTCAAGCGCAACGATGAGCCGGTCCCCATGCAGGAAGGTCGCGACACCTGGTACCACGAGGACATGGCTGCAGCCTCAGCCGATTGCCCGCCCGAGGTGATGAACGCCGAGGATCCGCTCTTTATCCTCTACACCTCTGGCTCCACGGGCAGCCCGAAGGGCATTCTGCACACCACGGGCGGCTATCTAGCCTATGTGGCGCTCACCACCAAGTACATCTTTGACATCCACGATGAGGATACCTTTTGGTGCACCGCCGACATCGGCTGGGTTACCGGGCACAGCTATATCGTCTATGGCCCACTGGCCATCGGCGCCACCTCGTTGATGTTCGAGGGCGTGCCCACCTATCCTGACGCGAGCCGCTTCTGGAACATCGTGGACAAGTTCCAGGTCAACATCTTTTACACCGCGCCGACGGCTATTCGCTCGTTGCAGCGCCTGGGCGATGAGTGGGTCGATAGGGCCGATCTCTCATCTCTGCGTCTGCTCGGCAGCGTGGGCGAGCCGATCAACCCAGCCGCCTGGCTCTGGTATCACGAGAGGGTGGGCAAGAGCCGTTGCCCCATCGTGGATACCTGGTGGCAGACCGAGACCGGCGGCATTCTGATCACACCGTTGCCTGGGGCGCACACCCTCAAGCCGGCCAGCGCCTCGCGCCCGTTCTTCGGCGTCGAGCCGATCATCCTGGATGAGAGTGGCAAGGAGGCCGCCATCGGCGAGAACGGCTTGCTCTGTATCAAGAAGCCGTGGCCCGCGATGACGCGCACCATGTGGGGCGATCATGACCGCTTCATCGACACCTACTTTACCATGTTCAATGACCTCTACTTCACCGGCGATGGCTGCATCAAGGATGCCGATGGCGACTACTGGCTACAGGGCCGCATCGACGATGTGCTCAACGTCTCCGGCCACCGCATCGGCACGGCCGAGGTCGAAAGCGCCCTGGTCAGCCATTCGGCCGTGGCCGAGGCCGCCGTGGTGGGCCGCCCGCACGACATCAAGGGCCAGGCCATCTACGCCTATGTGACGGTCCACGAGGGGGTCGAGAAGAGCGACGCGCTCATCAATGAGCTGTTGCAGCATGTGCGCAGAGTGATCGGCCCCACTGCGCGGCCCGATGCGATCCAGTTCGCCGACGCGCTGCCCAAGACCCGCAGCGGCAAGATCATGCGCCGCATCTTGCGCAAGATCGCCGAAGGCACCTACGACACGCTGGGCGATGTCTCCACCCTGGCCGACACCGGCGTGGTGGATACCCTCATCGCAGGCCGGGTCGAATAGCTTCGACTCACGAGGCGCGCTTCCCAACGCATAGGGAAGCGCGCCTTGTTCTTCTTACCATCTTCCATCCACTCATCACAGGGGGAGAACCGATCATGGCGCAGACCGCACAGAAAGTGCTCAATCGGTGGCTCGTCGTCGTAGGGGCGATCCTCATCCAACTCTGCCTCGGCGCCATCTATGCCTGGAGCGTCTTTACCCCATATCTCGTCCAGGCTCCTTTCAACTTTACCAAGACCCAGACTCAGGCGATCTTCTCCGTCGGGCTGGCGACCTTTGCCATCGTCATGGTGCTGGCCGGGCGTTGGCTGGCCAAAGTGGGACCGCGTACCGTCGCGATCACCGGTGGCATCGTGTTGGGCGCCGGATATGTGCTAGCCGGGCTTCTAGGCGATGGCCTGTTCGGATATTTCGCCAATCAGCTCATCTTCATCGGGCTGGTGGGCGGAGCAGGCATTGGTCTCGCCTATGTCTGCCCGATCGCCACGGGCATCGGCTGGTTCCCGGACAAGAAGGGCCTCATCACGGGGCTGGCTGTGGCCGGGTTCGGCTTCGGCGCGCTCATCTGGGTCAAGCTCGCGGGCGAATGGGGCAATCTGCTCGCGACGATGGGTGTGCTCAACGTCTTTATCCTGTACGGCGTCATCTTTGCCGTGATGGTGCTTATCGGCTCGATCTGGATGGTCACTTGCCCAACGGGCTGGTTGCCTTCAGGTTGGATGCCCAAGGCCGTCACGGGTGGAGCCGCGGCCACGACCAGCGGCTTGAGCCTTGAGCCGCAGCAAATGCTCAAGACACGGCAGTTCTACAGCATCTGGGTGATGTTCATCTTCTCGTCCATGGCCGGCCTGATGACCATCGGCATCATCAAGCTCTTTGGCATCGAGGCGTTGCAGGAGCGCGGCGGGATGAGCGCCGCCCAGGCCAGCGCCGTGGCTGGCACGGCGATGGCCGTCTTCTACTCGATCGCCAACGGCCTCGGCCGCATCTTGTGGGGCACCTTCTCCGATCGAATCGGGCGCAAGCGCGCCTTGATCCTGATGTGCACGCTGCAGGGCGTGATCATGCTGCTCTTCTTCTGGATGGGAAGCAGCGAGCCCTTGCTCTACCTTGCGGCCACGATCATTGGCTTTAACTTTGGCGGAAACTTTTCGCTGTTCCCCACCACCACCGCCGATCTCTTCGGATCGGCCAATGTGGGCCGCAACTATGGCTGGGTGTTCACCGCCTATGGTGTGGGGGGCATCGTGGGCCCGATCATGGCGGCAGCCTTTGGCGACGCCAGGAACTGGCTGCCCGCGTTCATCATCTCGGGGATTGCCTGCTTGGTCGCGGCGCTCATCGGCGTCACGCTCAGGCCGCCCAAGGCCAAGATGGTCTGATGCCCTAGCCTTGTCAGCTGGGGCCGGCAGCGCCTCTATGTCTGCCATGTATCGCTGTTCTCTAGCCAGGCCTGTGCTATCAGCATAGGCCTGCTTCATTCCAGGCCCTGACCAGGGACGGCTCCTCACGCCTCTCTCCGAGGAAGGTGTCGACCGTGTTTGGTCAAGTCTGGGCGTGTGACTACCACCCCTGACAGTAGGGTGCTATAATGGATCTGTGGCGCCTGGAGCTCCGGCGCAATGCAGAAGGTCGTAGCAAGGGAGGACGGCGATGCCCGTAGTAGGTAACTGGATCAGAACATACACAGAACGGCGG
>JAFGLK010000581.1 GCA_016928125.1 Anaerolineae bacterium | reverse complement strand
TCCACAAGATCCGCCAATACCCCGATCTGATGGACGCCTGCCTGGAGATCTCGGATCCGGCCAAGGAGCTGTTTGGCTGGGGCGTGACCGTCAACCGCTGCGGCGATGGGGACTGGTGGCGGAGCCGCGTCACCCACGGTTGGGGCGCCTACATCCAGGATGAGACCGGCCAGTATGTGACCATCGACAGCCCGGAGATGGTCGAGGCCATGACCTGGATGACCAGCTACTACCTGGATCCCAAGTGGGAGCCCATGCTGCCGCCGGGTGTGCTGGCCTGGACCGATATGAACAACAACGAGGCCTATCTGGCGGGCAAGCTGGGCTACACCCAGAACGGCGGCACCGTGTATGGCAAGGCCATCCTGGACGGGAACCCGGTGGCTGAGGATACGGGCTTCCACGCCCCCGCCGGCGGTCCGGTGAACGAGGAGTTCAACAGCCTGAGCCACAACAACTTTATGTTGCTCAAGGGCGCCAAGAACCCCGACGCGGCGCGCGAGGTGATGCGTCACTTTTTGCTGAGCGTCGAGGCGATGGACGGCATCTTCTCCAACGCGCCCGCCTTTGCCATGCCGGCCTACGTCAACTTGTGGCGTGAGTCCAAGTACATCCCCACCAATCAGGTCGCTTTGGAGCAAGAGTCGACGGCCATGTCGCCCACGGGCAACATCGTGCCTCAGACCTACCCCGGCCCGCCCCACAACCAGGCCCTGGCCTCCGCAGGCTCGGCGGGTATCCAGAACGACATGGTGGCCGATATCCTGCGCGGGACGTCGGTGGCCGAGGCCGTCAAGACCTGCCATGAGCGTTATGTGGCCATCTTTAAGGAGTTCGGCCTGCCCGGCGAAAAGTAGGTGGCGGCCCGTGATAGTAGGCAGCCGATGAATGCTGTTTGCGGCAAGGTGTCATCGACTGCGTGAGAAATCGTTCTTCTGGGCTGAGTGGCGCGAGGCAACTCAGCCCAGAGGATTTGGCCCATCATCATCGCAGGGGAGACGGAACCCATGCCCGATGCACTCACCCTCAGCAGACGAGCGGAAGCTCTGGCCAAGGGCCCAACGCTTGCCAAGCGCGTGCAGAACGCGCTGGGCAGGGATTGGAATGTGGCCTACCTCCTCATGGCGCCCACGGTCATCCTGATGGGCGGTCTGATCGCCTATCCCTTCTTACGGGCGTTTTACATCAGCTTCACCAACACCACCACCCGCGATATCGGGCCTTTCATCGGCCTGACCAACTATATCAACCTCTGGAAGGACATCTTCTTCCGGCGCTCGGTGGTCATTACGGCCAAGTTCACCCTCTCGGCGGTGTTTCTCAAGTTTCTCGTTGGGCTGCTCGCCGCGATCTTGCTTAACCGCCTGGGGGGCCGCGCCAGCTTCTGGACTGGCCTGGTGCTGCTGCCCTGGATCATGCCTGATATCGTGCGCGCCATCACCTGGAAGAGCCTCCTGGACCCGCTGTACGGAGGGCTGAACCGTGGCCTGGTCGATCTGGGCATCATCAGCAAACCCCTGCCGTTCCTTACAGGGATCAAGACCGCCTTGCCCACCGTCATCGTCGTGAACTTGTGGCAGGGCATTCCCTTTTTCACCATCAACATGTTGGCCGGCCTCAAGGCCATCGACCAGGAGCTCTATGAGGCGGCCGCCATCGACGGCGCCTCGCCCTGGCGCCAGTTTCTGCATATCACTCTGCCGGGGTTGCGCTATGTCATCATCGTGGTCACGCTGCTGTCCACCATCTGGACTTTCAACAGCTTTGGTCTGATCTTCCTCCTCACCGGCGGTGGCCCGATGGATGCGACCAAGGTCTACTCGATCCTGGCCTATAATTATGCCATCGGCGGGCTACGTTACGGTCCAGGCATCGCGGTATCCATGACCATGGCTCCCGTGCTGGCTATTTTCATCGTCATCCTGGGGCGCTATATGATGTCGGGACGGCGCCTGTACGAGGAGCAGACCGAAACGGGGCCCGGGCCGATCATGCAGGTGCTGTCGTGGATCGTCTGGCCGCTGCGCATGGTCATCCGCCTGCTTTTGGCGTTTTTCTGGATCTTGAACGATGGCATCGAACTCTTGTTGGAGGCGATCGGCCGGTTCGTTGCGCGGGCCAGGCGCGCGGGTGAGCATCGGGTTCGGAGACGGCGGGTTAATTGGGGCGGCGCCGTCCTGCCGATGGTGGCGCTGGTCTTGTTGCTCATCTTTGAGCTCGTGCCCTTTTACTGGGTCATCGTCACCGCGTTCAAGACCGAGTTGCAGATCACCATGTTCGAGAAGGTGGCCTGGCCAGCGCCCTGGTCGATAGAGCAGTTTGTGCGTCTGTTTGGGCCGGCGCGCAACTTTGTGGTCTGGCTCAGGAACACGGTCACGATCTCGTGCATCACGCCCTTGCTTTCGACCATGATCGCCTCAGCCAGCGCCTATGCGCTGACCCGCCTGCAGTGGAGGGGAGCCGCTGCCTTTTCGCGCAGCGTGCTGGTGGCCTACTTGATGCCCGGCATCATGATGCTCATCCCGATCTACAACCTGTTCTCGCGACTGCGCCTCACCAACTCGCTGATGGCGCTCATCCTGTCGTATCCCACTTTTAGCCTGCCCTTTGCCATCTGGTTGATGATGGGCTACTACTCGTCCATTCCAGAGGAACTGGAGGCCGCGGCGTTGATCGATGGCTGCAACCGCCTGCAGACTTTTTACAAGGTGGTGCTGCCGCTCACCAAGCCCGCCCTGCTGGCCGTGGCGCTGTTCGGCGTCACCCAGGCCTGGTCCGAGTTCCTGTTCGCCTATGTGATGATCCAGAGCGAGAGCAAGATGACCGTCCCGGTGGGTCTGGCGCAGATGATCATCACCGATGTGCTCCCCTGGGGCGAGCTGTGCGCCGCGGCCCTGATCATGGCCGTGCCGGTGCTAATCCTCTATTCACTGGGTCAGCGCTTTATGGTGGCTGGCCTCACCGCCGGCGCCGTCAAGGGCGGCGGCTAGGAGGCAACCTGGCGCGCGGCTCGCAAGCGCGTACGTTGTTATGCCTGGGAGGGAGATGTGCTCTCCCTCCCAGGTTTCGTTTGCCCGGATAATCCGACGCATAGCAAAGGCCGATGAACCAGCCATCCACGCGCTTTGGCTTAACCGAGACTTGGCGCCGCACCCCGTCTCTGATCGGGCGCCTGCAGCCCCTCCTGGGCCGCGATTTTGCCGTGGCGTATGTGTTCATGCTGCCCACCTTTCTCGTCATGGGCGGCCTGATCGCCTATCCTTTTCTGCGCGCCACCTATATCAGCTTCACCCGCACCCACGGCGCAACCATCGGT
Source organism: Anaerolineae bacterium (assembly GCA_016928125.1). The sequence continues at coordinate 3,420 of JAFGLK010000581.1, read as the reverse complement.
CCCTTTGTGGGGCTGGCCAATTACCGAAACACCTGGAGCGATCGTTTCTTTCGCGAATCGGTGGCGGTCACCATCCGCTACACGCTCTGGTCTGTGGCTCTGACGTTTGCGATCTCTACGCTGGCGGCTACCCTCCTGCACCGCCTTGGAGCGCGGGCCGGCCTGCTGACCGGCATGATGCTCTTGCCCTGGATCATGCCTGAGATCGTGCGCGCCATCACCTGGCGTGGGTTGCTCGATCCGCTCCATGGCGGCGTGAACCGGGTGCTGATCAATCTCGGCCTGATCCAGCGCGGCTATCCCTTTTTCGGCAGCATCGAGACGGCGCTGCCCAGCGTCATCGTCGTCAACGTCTGGCAGCGCGTCCCCTTTTTTGTGATCACCCTGCTGGCCGGCCTCAAGGGGCTTGATGAGGAACTCTACGAGGCCGCCGCCATCGACGGGGCCGGCCCATGGCGCCAGTTCTTGCACGTGACCCTGCCAGGTCTGCGTTACGTACTGATCGTGGTGACGTTGCTGGGCACCATCTGGTCGTTCAACGAGTTTAACCTGATCTTCCTGCTCACCGCCGGCGGCCCGATGAATGCCACCAAGGTCTACTCGGTGCTGGCCTACGATCTGGTGCGGACGCGCATGGGCCTGGGGGTGGCCGTGGCCATGTCCATGGCGCCGGTGTTCCTCGTGCTGATTCTCCTGCTCGGGCGCTATGTGATGCGCGGTCAAGGAAGCGCGCAAGACACGGCGTCGGGCGGTCTGGCGCCAGTCGCGGGCCTTCTGCGTATGCTCATCTGGCCGCTGCGCATCGCGCTGCGGATGCTCGTCGCCCTATTCTGGCTCATCAACGATGCGCTTGAACAGCTGGTGGGGGTCGTGCAGAGCCTGCTGGCTCGACTGTTCCCGCATGAGAGCCGCAGGAGGCGAGCGCATCGTCGTCTGGTGCGTGTGAGCGCGTTGGCGGCTCTTTTCATCTTGGGGCTGTTGCTCTTTTTCGAACTGGCGCCTTTTTGCTGGGTGTTCGTGACCGCCTTCAAGACCGAGTTGCAGATCACGCGCTTCGAATCGGTGCTTTGGCCGCGTCCCTGGAGCCTGCAGCAGTTCGAGCGCCTGTTCAGCCGCGATTTCTTCACCTGGTTGCAGAATACATTATTGATTTCGCTCGTCACGCCGGCGTTCTCGACCCTCTCTGCGGCGGCGGGCGCCTATGCCCTCACCCGGCTGCGCTGGCGCGGCGCTGAGATGTTCGGCAAGCTGGTGCTGGCCTCCTATCTGATGCCCACGGTGATGATCCTTCTGCCGATCTACCACCTTTTCACGCGCCTTGGGTTGAATAACAATCGCTTATCTCTCTTGATCTCTTACCCCACCTTTATTCTTCCCTTTGCGCTCTGGGTGCTGATGGGCTACTATGCCACCATTCCCGCCGAGATCGAGGATGCCGCGCGCATCGATGGTTGTGGTCGCTATCAGGCCTTCTGGCGGATCGTGCTGCCCCTCAGCCGGCCAGCGTTGGTGGCCACAGGCTTGTTTGGCCTCAGCCAGGCCTGGAGCGAGTTTCTTTACGCCATGACCTTTATCGTCAGCGAGAGCAAAATGACCGTGCCCATGGGCCTGGCCCAGATGATCTTTGGCGATGTGTCCCCCTGGGGTCAGCTTTCGGCGGCGGCCTTGATCATGGCAGCGCCGGTGCTGGCGATCTACACTCTCGGTCAGCGTTTCATGGTGGCCGGCCTGGTGGCCGGTTCGGTCAAAGGCTAGGGTCCGATGCCCGGTCGATCCTGCTCAGGTTGGGGGCCTCGCCTTGGGCCTGCTCTCACCGCTTGCCGATCGAATCGCCAATGTGCAACGTGGCCCATCTGTGGTATCATCACAGAACGTCGCAGCATGGCGCTCAGGGAGTGAGTTCATGTCCACAGGATGGCATCTGGCATTCAAGGAGATCTGGCGCAATCGCGGGCGCTTTTTGTTGTTCAGCCTGGTGATCGGCCTGATCACGTTGTTGATCCTCTTCGTCGCCGCCTTGGGTGAGGGACTGGGCTCCGGCAACCGTGAGTATCTCGAGAAGCTAGACGCCGACTTGATCGTCTACAGCGAGAGCGCCGAGCTTCAGGCCGCCGCCAGCCGACTCGACCGCGCCACGCAGCGAGCGCTCGGCAACGTAGAGGGCGTGCGCGCGGCCGGGCCGATCGGGTTCGCCAGCGGCGCTATCCCGATCCCCGGCGCCGATAGGCTGAACGTCTCGTTGATCGGAGTCGAGCCGGGCAGGCCCGGAGAGCCACCGGTGATCGCGGGCAGCGGGTTGACCCGCCGTAGCGGCGATGAGGCCATCATCGATCGCACCGTGGCCCGGGTCGCGGGCCTGCAGGTGGGCGACCTGTTCGAGCTGCGCTCGATCCAGGAGGATGAGGCCGAGTTCTTCACGCTGCAGGTTGTCGGCATCACCGACAGCCGCAAATACGGCATTCGCCCGGCCGTATTGGCGCCCTTTGTCACCTGGGATCACATCCGCCCGCAGGCCGTGATAGGTAATCGTGAGGGTGATCTCAGCGCTCACGTGATGGCCGTGCAACTGGAGGATCCTGCCCAGATCGCCAGCATGAAAGCGCTTATCGAGCTTCAGGTGCCCCGCACCGAGGCGGTCGACCGCAAGACGGCTTGGGAGAACGTCCCGGGCTACACCGAGCAGCAGACCTCGCTCAACACGCAACGTTTCTTCGCCCTCCTGATCGGCGTGCTCGTCATCGGCGGCTTTTTCCAGATCCAGACCCTGCAAAAGGTGCCGCAGATCGGCATGCTCAAGGCGATTGGCACGCCCAATCCCGTCATCGCGGTAGCTGCGATGATTCAGATCGTGATCGTGACCGTCTCCGGTGTGCTGATTGGCGCGGCGGCGGCCTTTGGCCTATCGCTGGGCTTCCCACCCAACATCCCGATCGTCTTCGCGCCGGTCTCCTCGGCGGTGGCCATCGCCTCGATCCTGGCCATTGGTCCTATCGGCGGCCTGGTCTCCATCCGCTATTCGCTGGGCGTAGAGCCGCTCCGCGCCTTGGGGCTGGGGTCGTAGGGGGATACGATGGCAGAAGCGTTACAGGCTCGCTCTCTGGTCAAGACCTACGCCATAGGCGACATGGAGGTGCGCGCCGTGGATGAGGTCTCGCTGAACCTGCAGAAGGGCGAGTTGGTGGCCCTGGTTGGCCCCAGCGGCTCGGGTAAGACCACCATGCTGGCCATGCTGGCCGGGCTGCTCTCTCCGACCTCAGGCAGCATCACCATCGCGGGGCAAGAGCTGGCCACCATGCGGGAAAGCGCGCGGGCCGCCTTTCGCCGGCGGAATATCGGCTTTGCCTTCCAGGCCAACAACCTGGTCAGCTACCTCACGGCGCTGGAGAATGTGGAGCTCATGCTGCGCCTCAACGGCGAATA
>JAFGLK010000580.1 GCA_016928125.1 Anaerolineae bacterium | reverse complement strand
TTTTTGTAGCCGAGGTCCTCGTACAGCCAGATGCCATCCGGCAGGCCCAGTTGATCGAACATATATTGAAAGTGCACCTTGAAGAAATCGGTGTAGACGCGGGCGAAATCGTGCACCCAGGCTGGATCGAGCAGCAAGCTCTGATACATGGTTACGTCGCCCATGCTCTGACGCATGATCTCCCAGATGAACATGTGCCCCAAATGCGTCCAGAGCCCGGCGTTGTGGACCTCGGCATAGTTGTCGCGCAGCTCTCGCACTTGGACGCGCTCGGGCTCGAGCTGTAGCAGATGGGGGCGATAATCGCGCTCCCAGATCTCGCGCTCGGTCATACGAAAGTCGATGTGCTCAGGCGTGCCCATCTTGTGCTTCCAGTACTTGAGCGCGGCACCAGCGCCGTTGCGTCTGACCTCCCACTCATCCGATTCGTCCACCAGCTCATCTACATCACGCAACGGAAGTTGGTCGAACCAGGGCCCTGCGCCAGCCATATCGTAGCCGAAATGCTGCCAGGGGGGCACCGGCTCCTCGTACTCGCCAGCCGTCTCAGCCTTGACCCGCTTGCCATCCTCGCGCCAGCGCAGTTCTCCCACGCGCTTGAAGGCCTTGCGCATGGGATAGCCGTCGCGCTGCCACGCCACCAGGCTGTCGGTCCAAGGCGAGCCCATCAGCCCCACCCGCGTGGCGCGGCGCCCGCGTAATAGATCGTCGATCACCTGCCGGGAATCGCTGGGCATTTTGGACTCCTCTGAGGCGGGCGCACTTCCTGCGCCCTTTGCAGCCCCTGTGTTCGATCACTCGCGCCGGCTGAGACGTCCCCGCACCCACCACGCAATCAGCGCCGCCGTGGTGGCCAGGCCCAGACCCATGGCGAAAGCCGCCGCGATGTCTTGCTCGTACTTTGCCAGAGCGCGCCGGTGGCGCCCCTGGTTAAGCCCCTCCGCCAGGGCTGGCTCTGGAGCCTGGGCGACCTCGGCCCTGCTGATCTCCGCCCGACGCGCTTCCGCCTCGATCTCCTCGGCCAGCGGGGCGACCCGCGCGTCGTCGGGCTCCAGCTCCAGGGCCCGAGCGATGCTGGCTTGCGCCTCGGGCCAGTCGGCCAGATGGGCCTGCACCTTGGCCAGAAGGATATGCCCCCGGGCAAAGTCGGGCCGCAGGGCCAGCGCGCCGATCAGCTTATCCCGCGCCTCGCCCAGGCGATCCTGCTGTGCCAGGGCCAACGCCTCATTGTACAGGATCACGTGGCGATGCTCCATGTGCACCAGCCCCGCCAGATCCTCGTGGCAGTCGGGGCAGATGGTCGAGTCATCAGGAATAGAGCCACCGCAGGTGGGGCAGATCATAGTGGCCTGCGAATCACAAGGCTTGTCCATGAGCGTGGCATCCTCTCGTCGGTGGGTCTGGCAGCAGAGCGCTCAGGCGCAGTCTAGGAAATGGCGGAGAGCTCCTCACCCTGCGCCTCGTCTGCCGCGCGATTGACCACCACCTTGGCGCGCCGCAGGAGGCCGTGGCGCCAACGATAACCGATCTGCTCCTCGCTGAGCACCATGTCGGGCGGCACGCCGCTCCGCTCTCGCTCACCCACGACATCGCTGGTGCTTGGGTCCAGGGGCTTGTTCATCGTCTCGATCGGTTCGACCTGATGCACTTTGAGCGCCGCCAGAAGCGTCTTGCCCAGGCCTAGCACCTCGCGGATGATGGCCGCCTGCTGGGCATTCTCGACGACACCCCAACGCTCCACGATCCGAGTGACGCCATCATAGGTCGACAGGAGCGCCATCAAGAGCTCTTGGGCATCGGAGGTGGCCTGGGCACGGCACTCCTCAAGCTGCCGCTCGAGGCGCCCGACACGGTAGTAGAGGTCGCGCATCGTCGCCGCCGGATCAGCCTCAGTCGCCTCTGGCGGCACAGGCAAGAACTCTTCATCAAACGGGAACTTGTCCGCCATGGCACCTCCACGTCGCGCTCAGCGAGGCAATGTAACTGGATGATAGTGCAGCCACGCCCGACTGTCAAAGGGGCCTTCCGCATCCAACGGTCCCCTGATGCTCCAGTGGTTCGGTCCATGCAGTGCATGCATGTCTTGATAGTCGGAAGGCACCGTCGGCCAAGAGGGGCATGGGCTCGGCGTTTGACAGCCGGACTAGTCTCCTTTAGAATCCCCGCCGCAGCAAAGGGATTGGGGTGTCATGGACAGAAGCGCGCGGCTCAGCATTGCGGTGAGCCTTGTTCTATTAGCCCTTGTGATTTCCGTTGTGCTTCCTCTGCCCTCGTGGGATTTGGCCTTCTTCGTGCTGGGCTCAGAGCTCAAACTGACCTTCTCTGGGTCTGCCCAGTTGGCCTCTCTCATGACTGCCATGGTCGCAGCGGGGGTAGATGCCACTCTCCGCAGCGATCCGCAGCACGCATCGCGCTCGCTCGCCTACACGGCGACCTTCTGGCCTGTGCCCATCCTCATCACCATTGCCAGCTTTGGAATGCTCCCCAGCTTTCCTTGGTGGGGCTACCAACTTGCCTTTATCGCCCTCACTGGGGCTATACTGGCCTTGAGCATGTTTCTTCAATATCGAAGCGCGGAGCCGGGCATGAGCTATCAGCGCCTCTCTCGCGTCATATTGAATGGCATCATTTATGCTCTTGCTCTGCTTTTTCTGATCTATTTCTATAGCACACGCCTGCGCAGCGTGCTATCGGCGACCGGCGTTGCCGTAGTGAGTGGTGCCTTGGCGTTGGATCTTCTGCGCAGTGCTGATGCGCCCCTCGCCCGTCTCTGGCTCTATGCATCGCTGGTAGGGCTGCTGATGGGCGAAGTCACCTGGGGGCTGAACTACCTGAGCATCGACACAGAGGGCGGAGGCGTTTTCCTTTTCGTCCTCTTTTATGCGCTCAGCGGCGTCTCATTGCAGCACCTTTGGGGCCGCCTGTCTCGCCTTGTGATCGCCGAATACGCGGCCATCTGTGTGGCCAATCTGGCGCTATTGGGCTTTCTCGTGGCGCGTGTGTAGCGTTCCCACCTTGTGCCCAGGGGTGGTGGCCCAAGCGGCGATCCTGGACCAAGCCGCGCGTCCAGACGCTACTCAAAGATCCATCGATCTGCATCCCGGGACCATTCAATCAGCTCACCCTGGCCGAAAAACAGCCCGATCTCGTAGGCGGCCGTCTCGGGGCCGTCGGAGCCATGCACCAGGTTGCGCCCCATCTCGAGGGCAAAATCCGCGCGAAGCGTTCCTGGCAATGCTTCGGAGGGCTTGGTCGGACCCATGGTGCGTCTCACGACCGCTATCGCCTCATTAGCCTCCCAGACCATGACCACCACCGGCGCTGAGGTGATGTAGCGGATGAGCCCCTCGTAGAATGGCTTGCCCTCATGGACAGCATAGTGGCGCCGAGCCAGAGTCTCATCCATCTGGAGCATTTTGAGCGCCACGAGCTTGAGACCGCGCCGCTCCAGACGGGAGATGATCTCGCCGACGAGCCCCCGCTGAACGGCATCCGGTTTCGCAATGACCAACGTTCTCTCCATTAAATCGCGCTCTCCTTGACGTGGATTCCCGGCTAACGGGCGCTGCCGCGATCGCGTGAAAGCCTTTGACGCACGCGCATAAGCAACGCCTCGACCCCCTTGTTGGCGGGATAGAGCGCCTGCAGCAGCTCTAGATCGGCGGCGACCTCGATGTCGGCCTCTGAATGCTGCTCGATGAGCCGCGCGTAATGGCGCAGTGCGGCATCGAGAATGCCCTCATCCCGGAAATGGCGCGCCAAGCCCAGGCGAACATGGTAATCATCTGGATCCGGCGCCTCTCGCGACGTCCCGGCCATGGACGGAGCCGTGCCCACTTGGCCTTCGCTCGACCGGACCTCGCCTTCTGGACCTGCTCCCTGGCCTGCCGGCAAGTCGGACAGGAAATCATCGTGCTCGAAACGAATCAGCCCGCTCCACTCTCTTTGCTCGGCGGGCTCGATGGGGGCTCTGCCCGCATCCACAATCTGCCTCTCGGAGGGCGGCTCGCTCGGCTCGGCGCTATCATCCTCTAGTGGATAGGGCAAATCCAAGGGCGGCGCATCCTCTGCTCGAAAAGGCAAGCGAGAGATGCGCGGAGGCAGAGGCGAGCGTTCGCCGAAGAGCGCCTGGGCCAGACCATTGTCGGGATCCAAGGCTTGACAGCGCTGCAAGAGGGCGCGTCCCTGTTCATCGCGCCCAGTGTTCAGCCACAACTGTCCCAAGATCAGGTTGGCCTTGAGGCAATTGGGTAGATCGCCAAGAATGCCCTGGCAGACAACGGCGCACTCCTCACGACGCCTGTCGTGCCACAGCGCCTCGGCCAGGACAACCCGCAGGTCATAACGATAAGGAGCCTGCTCGATGAGGTCGCGCAGCTCGCCGATCGCTTTGGGAAAGAGCTGGCCACGCAGATAGCCGCGGGCCAGCGCCGCCCGCGTCATCTTGATGCGACCCAAACGCGCGGCGCCCAAACGACCATAGAGCTCTCTCACCTCTCGCCGGATCTCGCCATTACGGGGAGACAACTCAAAGGCCCGCTCCATCTGCCAGGTGGCTTCCTCGATCAGGCCGCGCTCCACGTAGATCGCACTGAGGCTAGCATAGGCCAAGGCATGTTCGGGATCGGCGCTCAGAACGCGGCGAAAGAGATTCGCGGCTTCCTCATGATCGCCCATACCCAGATACGCCTGCCCCAGGGTGCTGTAGGTGAGAATGTGCCGGGGGAAGCTCTGCAGGATGCGACTGCAAATCGCCACCGCATCGCGGACACGGCCTGCATTTACAAGCTCCTGCGCCTCCTGATGTTGTCCCCTCAATGTGAGATCCGCCATGGCCTCGCCATCTCCT
>JAFGLK010000579.1 GCA_016928125.1 Anaerolineae bacterium | reverse complement strand
GAGGATCTCGATCTGTGCTATCGTATCAAGAGCCAGGGTTGGCGAGTCTTGTACTATCCAGCCGTCACTGTTCTGCATCTCAAGGGGGCTGCAAGCCGCAAGGCCAGCCGGCGCGCCATCATCGCCTTCTATGATGCAATGAAGCTATTCCACGACAAACACTATCGCCGTCGAACCTTTTTCCTGGTCAACTGGGCGATCGATCTGGGAGTATCTTCGATGCGTAGCGTCGCTTTGCTGAGGGATCGTCTCAGAAGGCCTGAGCGCAGGCACGTCGCTTCGGCCTAAGGGGGAATAAGATGCCTCACCGACTCAGAGCCATTCTGATGCTGCTCACGGTTTTGGTCGATGCGCTGATGACGGGTCTCGCTTTCTTTCTCGCCTATATCATCAGGGGCCTGGTGCCCTTTCCCGTCGCCCTGCGACTGGGCGCATTCGACCAATACGTGCTCCACATGCTTATTTACATCTTGTGTATGATCGCCACCTTTTTCTTCCTCCAACTTTACCACGTCCCTCGCGGGCGTTCGCGCATCGACCTTTCCTATGCCGTTTTGGCTGCGGTTTCCCTGTCCACGCTTCTGGCTACGGCCCTGATTCATCTTTTCTACCGCGGCGACGCGATCCCCACGCGCGGGATGATCCTCTATAGCTGGATGCTAGGGGCGCTTCTGTTGATCTTGGGGCGGCTGCTAACTGGCTGGGTGCAAGGCCTGGCTCATCGCCGCCGGCCAGATCAATTGCTACTTATCGGCAGCGGTGATGTAGCCCGCATGGTACTACAGAAGACACTGCAGTCACCCTCTCTCGGCTACCGGGTGGTGGGGTTCGTCGGGACGGCCGATGAAAGACAGGGCATCGGCCGCTACAAAGAGATCGCAGGTGTGCCGGTCCTGGGAGAGCCCTCGGACCTGGCCCGCATCGTGAGTGAGCGTGAGATCCAGGAGGCGATCATCGCCTTGCCCGAGGCCTCGCATGACGAGCTTCTGGACATGATCTCGGTGTGCGAGAACGTGGGTGCCCGTGTGCGCATCTTCCCGGACCTGTTCCAGATTGTGGCATCGGATCTGCGCATCAGCGATCTTGACGGGCTCCCTCTGCTGGCGGTGCGCGACGTGGCTCTGCGTGGCTGGAAGCTGGCCCTCAAACGTGCCATGGATCTGACCGGCAGCCTCTTGGGGCTGATTGTCCTCTCACCAGCCCTGCTGTTGGTGGCTGTGCTGGTCAAGCTCGATTCCAAGGGGCCGGCGTTCTATGCACAAACGCGGGTGGGCTTGGATGGCAAGCCCTTTCCGGTGCTCAAGTTCCGCTCCATGCGGGTCGATGCCGAATCTGAAACGGGGCCTGTGTGGGCTGAGGAGAACGATCCTCGACGCACGCGCCTGGGCGCCTTTCTGCGCGCCAAGAACATCGATGAACTGCCCCAACTCATCAACGTGCTCGTTGGCGACATGAGTCTGGTGGGCCCGCGTCCCGAGCGCCCGGCTTTTGTGGAGCAGTTTCAGGGCGTGGTTCCCCGCTACATGGAGCGCCTCAAGGTCAAGGCCGGCCTCGCCGGTTGGGCGCAGGTGAACGGGCTGCGGGGTAATACCTCGATCGTCGAGCGCACCAAGTATGATCTCTACTATGTGGAGAATTGGTCGCTGCTATTCGATCTCAAGATCATCTTGCGCATGCTCACCAACCAATTCCGCGGCGACCACAACGCGTACTAGACTCAAGTCGAGCAAAGCAGGACGTCCGCCCCCTGTGTAGAGAGGAGCGGACGTCGCGCTGGTTCAAGGGTTCCTCGATCCGGAAACACTCCGGACCGGCTAGAATCCCCGCAGCAAAGCGCTCATCTCCGGATCGTCAGCGACCTCGGGCACCAGATATACTTGCTCCCACTGGTGCTGGGTGACGCGGCCCGCATCGTCAAAGCGTAGCTGTGCAATGGCCACCACCTGCCCTGCAGATCCTCTGCTGGGCGCTTCGGCATGGAAGACCCGTCTGTTTGGCGCTAGCTCAGATGGATCCCGCGCTGCTCTGGGGCCCCCACTGATCACCAGATCGATGCCCGGCACCCGGGCCAGGATGGCCTCGTTGGTCTCTTGGCCACAGTGTGATAGCGCGATGATGATATCGGCCTGTCGCGCCAGCCGCGGAACCCACTCGCGAGCCGCATCTGCCGGATCGGTCACCAGGAGTTCCGCAGTGGACCCAGCCTCGGTCAGGCCCAAGATGGCCACCCGGTGGTCCGCAACACCAACGAGGAGGTAGGGAGCTACCAGAAGCTCATTCGAGGCGCGCACAAAGGTGTTGGCAGATAAAAAGGCGAACTCTGCCTCGCCGATGCGCGCCCTGAGTTCTGGCAACGTGAGCAAAGAGAGGTCGCGCATGCCGAGGGCCACCGCATCATAACGCATCTGATTCAACGCGCGCACACTGGTTTGGCCACGGCTACCTTTGGCCGGTTCCTGATCGTTGAGCAGCGCCTCGCCGGCGTCCAATACCAAGACATGCTCGTACTCGTCCCTGGCCTCGCGGATAACGGTGGCTCGCCGAGCCATCCCGCCGACGGGCTCTCGTCAACCACAGGGCAAGACGTACCCCCAGGTGTCATTGGTGTGCACCACGGTCAGATCCAGCGGCCGTTCCCCTTTGGCCGAGACCAGGGCGCCGACCACCGCCCAGCGCATGGCCGGGTTCAGAGCCGTGAGGAAGCCCAGTGAAAGGATCACAAAGGCGAGAATGGCGCCCAGGCCGAGGATCAGCTCGCGCTTCCTTCTCTGAGCGCGCTCCATCTCGGTATGCACTCGCGTGCTCTCCGCTGGCTGGTTCTTGAGAGTCTGCTTGCTTTTCTGCATGCCCTGCTCCCATCTGAGCAATCCGCAAAGCGCCCTGCGCATGAGCTCGGCGATCTACGATTTGCCGCTTCTGGACCCGCTCAGCCTGCGACTCGAGCAGCAAAGGCGTCGTAGGCCTCCAAAGCCCGGCTGATGTCGGCGTCGCTATGGGCGATGGACACGGCACCCAGGCCGTGCACGGTGTTCACGTCGTGCAGCAAGAGCCCCAGCTTGATCGCTTCGTCTTGCAGAGCCAGATCGCACAAGTCGGGGTCGGTCAGGTCCTCTGCCGATGAGGCATGGTGGTCTGCGCACCAGGGGAAATAGACCGAGCTCAGCGATCCACCAGGGACCGCTCCCTCATGCCCGGTGCAACGCGCCAGGATGCCACGATCACGAAAAATGCCTTCGATTCCCTGGCGCAGACGATCTGTCTTGGCAGCCAGGGCAGGGTAGATTTCAGCCTCATGTGTGATGAGATGCTCAACCATGGTCTTGCCAGCCTCCAGGGCCATAGGATGGGCCGAAAAGGTGCCACCGTGAAACCATACCCTAGACGTGGAACTGGCGCTGGCTTGGTTCATGATCTCGGCTCGGCCGGCGATGGCTGAGAGCGGCATACCGCCCCCAATGATCTTGCCATAGGTGGCGAGATCGGCTTGAGCCCCGTAGAGGCGCTGCATGCCCCCGGCACAGAATCGGAATCCGGTGATGACCTCGTCTAGGATCAG
>JAFGLK010000578.1 GCA_016928125.1 Anaerolineae bacterium | reverse complement strand
GAGATCATCATCGGCCTGGTCTCGCCGGCGATGAATCTGTTCCTGACGGACACCCTCTTACGCGTCTCGCCGCAGGATGAGCGCCCCGCCTTTGTGGCCGCCAACTCGCTGCTCTCCAGCTTCACCGGATTTGCCATGCCGATGCTAGGCACGATGTTGGCGGACACGCTGGGCATCGGCATAGCGCTGTGGACGGCCGCCTCGCTGCGCTTTGCCGGAGGGCTGGCCTTTTGGGCGCTGCGCGTCAGCTCCTATGGGCTTGAGGATCAGGACGGTGAGTAAGTCCGGAGAGCGTCTTTGACAGGATCGCGCCGCGTGTGTTAGCATGCGGCCATTGTCTGGCGGCGCCTGTCGCCACGTCCATCGACCCTATGCGTATCATCCTATCGTCGCTGAAGGAGCCCAAGCGCTATGTCCCAACCCGAGTATCACGTCTTGATCATCGCCACCACGCTCAAGCCACAGGGCCTTGAGCTGCTCGAGCCAGTGGCTCGCCTGACGCGCCTGCCCGACTATGCCACGCCCGAGACGCTTGTGCCCCTGATGGGGGATGTGGACGCGGTCCTCTCGCGCTCGGGCAGCTTTTCGCGCGTCGTGATCGAGGCCGCACCCAAGCTCAAAATCATCTCGCGGCACGGCGTGGGCTGCGACAACATCGACGTGGCGGCCTGCAACGAGCACGGCGTGATCATCAGCACCAGCGGCGATGCCAATTCCGAGGCCGTGAGCGAGCACACCATGGCGCTGCTGTTGTCGGCGGCACGCATGTTGCCTTTTGCCGACCGCTCGATCAGGGCGGGCATCTGGGACCGCGGCAGCGTCCGCAGCGTGGAGCTGCGGGGCAAGACGCTGGGGTTGGTGGGACTGGGGCGCATCGGCTCTCGCGTGGCCCACCATGCCCAGGGCTTTGACATGCGCGTGCTGGCCTACGATCCCTATGCCACGCCCGAGATGGCGCGCGCCGCCCACGCCGAGCTGACCGACCTGGAGAGCGTCTTACGACAAGCCGATTTCGTCTCGCTTCATGCGCCACTGACCCCGGAGACGCGTCACCTCATCGGAGCGGCCGAGTTGGCGCTGATGAAGCCGGACGCCATCCTGGTCAACACCTCGCGGGGTGGCCTGGTGGATGAGGCGGCGCTCTGCGAAGCCCTGGCCGAGAAGCGCATCGCCGGGGCCGCTCTCGACGTCTTTGAGCAGGAGCCGCTCGAGCCAGACAGCCCCTTGCGCAGCCTGGACAATGTGGTGCTCGCGCCCCACCTGGGGGGCACCACCGAGGAGGCGCTGGTGCGCCTGTCCGTGCGCGCGGCGGAGAACATCATGCGGGTTCTGCAGGACGAACGGCCCGCGGGCGTGCACAATCCCGAGGTGCTGGAGACCACCACCCGCGTGCGGTGGAAGGACTGAGACAGCCATTGGTTTCGCGCACGCCCCGGCGAAGCAACGATTGCCGCCCTGGCGTGTTACATAAGGCAAACCCGAGACGGCCAGGATGCTGGCCACCGGAGAAACCGTATCCCCAGAGTTGATCTAGGAGGAGCAAAAGCATGTTCGATGGACTCAAGATGGCGCCGCCTGACGCGATCTTTGGCCTCACCGAAGCGTTCAAGCGCGATCCGAACCCGGCCAAGATCAACCTGACGATCGGCGTCTATCGCGATGCCAAAGGGAATACGCCGATCTTTGACTCAGTCAAGCGCGCCGAGGCGCGCCTGATCGAGCAGGAGATCAGCAAGAGCTATCTCAGCATAGACGGCTCGCCCGCCTATACTCGAGCGGTCCAACAACTTGTGCTAGGGCTGGAACACGAGATCATCGTCAGCCAGCGCGCCGCCACGGCGCAGACGCCCGGCGGCACGGCCGCGCTGCGGGTGGCGGGGGATCTACTCAATCGAGTGCGCCCACATACGCGCATCTGGGTGAGCGAGCCGACCTGGGCCAACCATCGGGATGTCTTTAGCGCCTCGGGCCTGGCGGTCGAGAGCTACCCCTACTATGACGTGGCCGGCAACGATCTGGCATTCGACACGCTGCTCTCCGCGCTGAAAGGACTCCCCGAGGGCGATGTGGTGCTGCTGCATGGCTGCTGTCACAATCCCACCGGCGCCGACCCCAGCCCCGAGCAGTGGCGCCAGATCGGAGATGTGCTGGCGGAGCGGAACCTCCTGCCCCTGGTGGACTTTGCCTACCAGGGCCTGGCCAATGGCTTGCGCGAGGACGCTGCTGGGATCGAAGCCTTGTGCCGCCCGGACGGCGAACTGCTGATCGCCACCTCCTATTCCAAGAACTTTGGGCTCTACAACGAGCGCGTGGGCGCGCTGACCATCGTCACCAAGTCGCGAGAAGCGGCCGAGACGGCGGCCAGCCATGCGCAAAAGTGCATCCGGGCCAACTACTCGAATCCGCCCGCCCACGGCAGCGCCATCGTCTCTACCGTGCTCGGCGACCCCGACCTGGCTGCCGAGTGGGAAGGCGAAGTGGCGGCCATGCGCGCACGCATCAATGCCATGCGGCAGCGCTTTGTCGATGCCCTGGCGGCCAAGGGGGTGGCCCGAGACTTTTCGTTCATCGCGCGCCAGCGAGGAATGTTCTCATATACAGGCCTGACGCCTGAACAGGTACGCGCCCTGCGCGAAAAACATTCGATCTACCTGCTGAACAGTAGTCGCATCAACGTGGCTGGCCTCACCGAGGCCAACGTGGACGCCGTGTGTGAGGCGATCGCCGATGTCCTGTAGGGCCAGCTTCTAG
>JAFGLK010000099.1 GCA_016928125.1 Anaerolineae bacterium | reverse complement strand
GCCATGATCGCTGCGATCGAAAAGATCGCCCGGCGCGAGGGGATCGGCAGGATCCTGTCCGAGAACCTGGCCACGGCCGCCGAGATGGTCGGCAACGGCGCCGAGATGTACGCCGTGCACGCCAAGGGCCAGGCATACCCCATGCACGAGCCGCGCCTCAAGCGCGGACTGGCCATTGGCTATGCCGTGTCGCCTACAGGCGCCGATCACTGCCACTCGCTGCACGATACAGGACTCACCACGGCCAACGAGGATGGCTTTAACGGGAACGGGCGACTGCGGGGCCTGGGCGCCTTTGAGCCGTTGCCATTGGAGGACCTGGGGCCGGACAAGGTACGCGCCACCATCTACAACTCGACCGCCTCGGTGATGATCAACTGCCTGACCATGTGCTCCATGCCCGGTTGGGGCATGGACGAGTTGGTCGAGATGACGTGTGCGGCCACGGGCTTTGATGTGACGGCCTATGAGCTGCTGCGCGTGGGTGAGCGCGCTCTCACCATGGCCCGCGTGGTCAATATGCGCCAGGGCCTCACCGTTGACGACGATCGTCTGGCGGAGCGCAGCTATGGCCCGACCATCGGCGGCGCGCTGGCCGATGGCGGCATCGACCGCGAGGAGCTTCGCGAGGCGATGCACACCTTCTATGGGATGATGGGCTGGGATCGGGAGACCGGCCTGCCTAAGGTTGAGAAGCTGCAAGAGCTGGGCGTGGGTTGGGTGGCCGACTACCTGCCTGCGTAGGCCCGTCGCGTGCAGCCCAGTGTGGTGACAGCGGACCCCAGGGCCTTGCCTGGGGTCCGCTCACGTCATGCCCGGGCACGCCAAGACCCTTAGGGTGAGACTGTCCATTGCGGGCAATAGGCTGTGAAATCGCTCGTGAAAGGGGAAAGCAACATGGAACTGCGCTGCGCGATCTGTCGTGTTCAGGCTTGCCGTGAGGAGCCGGGCAGCAAACCCTATCCGGCCTTTTGCCCCATGGCGCAGGATACGCAAGCGCTGGACGAAGCGCGCGAGATCTATCAAGATGATGAGGAGATACGCCGTCTTGCGCTGGCGGCCGCCCAGACTGAGGCCGATCGCTATCCGCTCGAAACCCGCCTGGAGGAGGTGATGAGCTTTGCACGGCGCATCGGCGCCGAACATCTGGGCATCGCCTCGTGCGTCGGGCTCATCCGCGAGGCGGGCATGCTGCAGGAAATTTTCGAGCTGAACGGGTTCACGGTCAGCTCGGTCTGCTGCAAAGTGGGAATGATCCCCAAGGAGGAGGTGGGCCTCCGCGACGAGGAAAAGATCCGCCCCGGCCAATTCGAGGCTCTCTGCAACCCGATCGCCCAGGCCAAGCTGCTCAACGAGGCCGGCACGCAGCTCAATGTGCTGGTGGGCCTCTGTGTGGGCCACGATAGCCTTTTCTTCAGACACTCCGAGGCGCCCGTTACGGTGCTCATCGCCAAGGACCGCGTCACGGGCCATAACCCAGCCGGGCCGCTCTACACCTCCCACTCTTACTACAGTCGGCTCAAGAGTCCGCCTGCATCGTAGCTGGGACCAGGCTCAAGCGGCAAAGCGTGCCGCTTGAGCCTGAACGAGCGCCGGTGATCAGGGCGCAAGCACCACCTTGATCGCTCCGACCTTGCGCTCGGCCAGTACCTCGACCGCCTCCTGAGCCTGGTCGAGTGGGAACTCGTGATCCACCAGGCGATCGAAGGGACTCGCGCCCGCATCCAGCCAGGCGAGCGCGTCGCGGAAATCCTCGTGGGTGTAGATCTGCGTCCCGATCAGCTCCAGCTCATAGAGCGTGAGCTCGATGAGCGACATCAGCACGGGCCGGGGGAAGATCGCGGTGGCGACGATGCGCCCACCCCGACGAGCCAGCGCGAGGGCCTGGCCTACCGTGACGGCCGCCCCACCCGTGAGAAAGATGATGTCGAATCTGTCGGGGTGATCCTCCAGGATCGCCTCGACGAGGCGCTCGTCCCGCGCGTCATAGGCGCCAAAGCCCATATCCCGTGCGATGCCCAGGTTGTAGGCATACAGGTCGGTGACCACGATCGTCTCGGCGCCCAGGTTGCGGGCCGCGATGGCCGTCAGCATGCCGATGGTTCCGGCCCCCAGCACAAGCACACTCTCACCCACCTCCATCCTGGCGCGACGCGCGGAGTGGATTCCCACGGCGAACGGCTCGGCCAGCACGCCCCGCTTGAGGCTGGTGTGTGCGCCCAGCTTGTAGGTGATCGCCTCGTCTGCCAGGAAATAGTCGGCAAAGGTGCCCACCCAGCCCTTGACCCCTGGCACGATCTTGTTCTCGCACACATTGGAGAAACCCCGCTGACACGCGGTGCACACGCCGCACGCCCGATAGGGCATCACCGTCACGGCATCGCCGATCTGCACTTTGTGTACCTGCGAGCCGACCTGCGCCACCGTCCCCGAGACCTCGTGACCCAGCACCACCGGCGGCTTGCGGAAAGGGTGGGTGCCCTCAAAAGAATGCAGGTCCGAGCCGCAGACGCCGGCATAGGCTACCTTGATGAGCACATCCGAGGGGCCGACCGAGAGATCATCCACCTGATCCACTACCACCTGGCCGGTCGCCACCAGGGTCGCAGCCTTCATGCTATCCTCCTCGATCGAGATCTGAATGCAATACGGGCAGCCTGCTTGGATCGACAAGCTCCCCGATTGGGCCGACAGGCTCCCCGAGCAGGCTCCCCTTGCGATCTACTGTTTCTTGGCGTAGGACTGGCCGCTCATGATGGCGCGCACCTCGGCTGCACTGGTAGCCTGAGACATGGCCGCCATGCGCCCGGCCTCCTGATCGCGCAGCTTGCGGACATTGGTCAATACGGCCTCGAGCTTGTCGGCCGGGAACTTGACCGCGCCATTCTCATCCATGTGGATGATCTCGCCGGGGGCCACATCCATGCCCGCCACGGAAACGGGCACGTTCACCGCCTGCACCGCCATGGCGCCATGCCCGGGCGTGATGCCGCTCAACATGTACTGGAACTTCATCGGGCGGATCTCGTCGATGTCGCGCGATGGGCCATTGGAGATGGCGCCGATGCAGCCCACCGCCTTCATAGCCGTGGTCATGTTGCCGCCGGATAGCCCCACCTTGTTGGCCAGCTCGGGCGGGAACTTTTGCTGAAACACAAAGATGGTCGGCTTGGGCGAGGCATCCAGCGCCTCAATCACATCCATGAAGGAAAGCCGCGCATAGTTCGGGTCGGGGAGGCTGTAGACGGCCGTGACCGCATAGCCCACGATGGGTCCCATCTCGGGATACATGCAGCGCACCGTCTGGTCCGTGTACCAGTTCTCGGTCCAGGGATTATAGAGGCCCAGACAGAGCGGATTGGTCGGATAGGTGGCGACCACGTTGGTGATCGACGGCGTGTCGAACTCTTTGAGGGCTTCCATCATCTCCTGGGGCGTCATGTTGGCCATGGTATTGCTCCTTGTCGCTTGATATGTGGGTCAGCACGATCAGGCGCAGTATACTCGCGGGATCAGGTCACGTACAATCCATTGAACCGCGGATGGTTCTAGGCGATGCTTCACATTTGCCCCAGGAGACCGGCCATCCCGGCCGCCAGATCGGCCACCTGTCCATCATAGCTCATGCCTTGCGGGAACCACTCGGCTGCGCAACGCGTCAGCCAGCGCACGCTCAGAAAGCTTTGTAGCCAGACGGCGGCCGGCGCTACCCACTCGATCGGATCGTGTCCCAACGAGTGAAGCAGCGTCACCGCGTGGAGCTCCGGCGGGCCGAGAAGCGGCCTCTGCCAGTCGATCACGCGATAGCCATCGGCCGTGACAAAGAGATTGTCGCCAGCCAGATCGCCATGCACATAGCCGCTCCCACTGCTCACCAGCGCGAGCACAGGATCGCTGGCCGCGTCGCGCTCGAGCGACGCGACAGCCGCACAGTTCATGATGGAGAAGCGCCCTCTCGCAATCAGATTGCGCAGCTCCTCGATCGTCTCGCGCGCCACGCGGCGCCAGGCAGCGGGAGAGCCGATATCGAGATGGGTAGGCAGGCGCCCAGCGATAGCGCCGATCTGTGCCGAGACCTCCCGAGCGATGGCCAGCGTATCCGCCGGGGAGGGTTGCAGTTCCTCGATCCGAGGCGCATCGATCCAGTCGATCAGTAGGCAGGCATGGCCATCACGGTCATAGAGGATGCGCGCACCCGCGAGGAGCGCAGAGCGCGCAGCGCGATAGAACTGCGCCTCGACCGATGGCGGGCGTTGGCTCTTGTAGGCATAGCGCCTGCCATCGCGCATCACCAGCCGCTGGACGCACGAGAGGGGCCACTCATGGATCGTCTCCCGCTCGGCGATCTCGCTCTGCAGAAGCGTTTCGAGTTCAAGGTCCGAATGGAGGCGTAGATCGAAATACGGATGAGCCTGCATGAACAGGTGCCTTAACGGAGGGAGCTTGCCAACGCACGCTCGTCGGCCAGCCGCTAGCCTAGAGCCTCTTGAGCTTGTCGGTCGCCTTGAGGCCATGCCCGGTAAAGACTGAGACGATCAACTCGCCTTGGGGCGCCTCCTCAAGATACAGCGCCAGCCCCGCGATCGTCGCCGCTGAGGTCGGCTCGATGTAGAATCCCTGTCGGCCCGTGGCTCGCAGCGCCGCGACGATCTGCTCCTCTCGCACCGCCACAACCTGGCCGCCGCTGTGGCGCACCGCCGCGACGATCTGCGCCCCGCGCACCGGCTCGGCGATGGCGATGCCCTCAGCCAATGTATGCCCCTTTTGGATGGTCGGCACCTGCGCTAGCCCCCGAGCGAACATTGCCCACAAGGGAGCACACGCCGCGGCCTGCACCGCCACCATCTTGGGGATGCGCTCGATGATCCCCGCGGCCCGAAGTTCGTCGAACCCGAGATAGGCCCCCAAAAGGAGCGTACCGTTGCCCGCCGGCAATACCACTGTGTCGGGCGCCCGCCAGCCGAGTTGCTCGCAGACCTCATAGGCGAAGGTCTTGGTGCCCTGGAAGAAAAAGGGGTTCCAGGAGTGGCTGGCGTAGTAAGTCGTCTGGGCAGCCTCCCAGGCCGCACGCGCCGTGGCCTCACGGTCGCCCCGCACACGATGGAGTCGTGCGCCATAGCTCGCGATCTGGGTCAGCTTGTCTGCTGACGTGTCGGCAGGCACATAGATATCGCAGGCGATGCCAGCGCGAGCGCAGTAGGCTGCGATGGCGCAGCCCGCGTTGCCGGACGAATCCTCCACCACCCGCTTGACGCCTAGCTCTTTCGCCTTGCTGATCAGCACCGCCGCGCCGCGATCCTTGTACGAGCCGGTGGGAAAGAGGTGATCCTGTTTGATCCAGATCGGGTGGCCTGAGACAGTCACCCGAATCAGCGGCGTGAAGCCCTCGCCGAGGGAGACTGGCTCACTGTGAGCGGCCAACGGGAACGCTTCGCGATAGCGCCACAGATCGGGCGGGCGGTTTCGGATGAGCTCCAGCTCCAAACGCGCTGTAAAGCGGATATCCAGCAGCCCCCCACAATCACAGCGCCAGCGCGGTTCGTCGAGCGGATAGGCCGCTTGACAGCGTTGGCAGATCGTGCCATCCATGCCTCAGCTCCAGCCTCGCCTGTCAGCAGCGCCCGGCATGGGCGTGATCGCCGCCGTGTCAAACAGCGCTAGGATGTTCTCAGGCGGCGTGCCCGCCTGAATGGCGTGGCTCGGCCCCAGGATATAGCCTCCGCCTGCGCCGAGCACCGCGATGCGCTCACGCACTTCGGCGGAGACCGCATCAGGCGTGCCAAAGGGCAAAGTACGCTGCACGCTCACGCCCCCTTCGAAGCAGAGCGCTGCGCCATAGCTTGCCTTGAGCACGGCCGCGTCCATACCGGCCGCATCAAACTGGAGCGCCTGAAGCACGTCGATGCCCATGTCGATCAACCCGGGTACAGCCGGCATCACGGATCCATCGGTATGATAGATCACCCGGGCGCCATGCTCGTGAATGACCGCGTTGAGACGCTGATGGTGCGGCTTGAGATAGGTCTCCCACATGCCGAGCGACATGAGCAGGCCCTTTTGGCTGCCGATGTCATCGGCTGTGAAAACCAGATCGATCTGGCCCTCGGCGGCGCGTAGGGCGCGCCGGCAATGCTCTACATAGAAATCCGTAACCCTGGTCATGATGGCGGCGAAAAGCTCAGGGCGCAGCAGCATGTCTTCAAAGGCGCGCTGAAAACCGCGCATGTACCAACTGGTCTCAAAAAGATTGCCCCCATGGGATTCCATGGTAGCATAGGGCTCGCGCTCGTTCAGCGCCGCGATCTGAGCCGGGATGACGGTATAGTCGAACCAGTCCACACTGGGCCAACGGTGAGCCTCCAGATCGGATACATCCTGGATCTCTGCCAGCGGATAGAAGGCGATCTCATCATAGGCGCCAGGCCCATAGCTGACGGGCTTGCGCACCACACCCCAGATATCGGCGCCCACAGGTAACGGCGGCCCCACGTAGCGTGGCGAGACCGTCGCGATGTCGATCAGTGGCTCCAGATAGGCCTCCACGCTGAGGCCCCGCTGCGCTCGGAGGTGCAGGGCCAGCTCATCGTAGGCCGGTTTGTTGATGCCCGCGCAGACCATGGCGATGGGCACTCGATCGGTCTCCTGGTGCGCAAGGGCCAGCCGGACGCGCTCGCGATGGCTCAGTTGAGACATAACGTCTGATACCGCTCCTGTGTAGTGGCCATCAGTACCGCAGCAAGGTGCCTTCAGCCAGATCAGGATCCAGCAGTACCCGCTCAAGGAGCTGGTTGCGTCGCCCGGTAACGATGCGCACCTGCAGCGTGGGCTCCTCGGTCACCAACTCGAAGAGCAGTTGCACTTTGCTCAGCATGCCTCCCGTGACGTCGACGGCAAAAGAGGTAGTGAGCATTTCTTCCACATTGTGAAAGTTGCGAGAGGTGATCTCGGGGATCAGGCGCACGATCGTATCGCGCTTGGGATCTCCCGAGTATACCCCAGCGACCTCGCCGGCAACGATGATGCGCTGTGGCCGCAGCGAGCGCGCCAGATGGACGAAAATCTGCTCCGTCGAGATGATTGTGCAGCCGAGCTCATCGTCCAGCGCCACATCGCCATAGATGAGTGGCGCCACGCCATGCCCCAGCAACTCGGCGATGGGGCCGATGGCCATCTCGATCAACTCACCATTGTGGCAGCGCGCTGAGGCCGAAGGCTGCAGAGATACGACGCGCACGCCCTCGGCAAGCAGCGCATCCACCACCAAGCGATTCAGGCGCTGGGCAGCCGCGGCTGTCTCGGCATATCCGCGCCAGTCTTCAGGATGGCCCTCGGCCACCTTGTAGCGGTCGGCGACAAAGTGACCAAAGGAGCCGCTGCCGTGGCCCAAGACCAACTGCAAGTCTGGCCGAGCTTTGAGCGCGGCCTGGATCTCCTTGGCCAGCCTTGTGATCACGGCTGGCCGGGGTGTCTCGTAACGTGTTTTGTCCGTGATCAACGAGCCGCCTAGTTTGAGAAAGACCAACTCACTCATGGGGGATCACCTCCTCGACTCGGAACACGGGTAGAGCCGGTCACCTTGCAGCCCCGTCTCCTCCTAGATCCAGGCCAGATGGCTTCCATTATGCCTTCTACTAGCCTCCTTTGACAAACGCAAGGCGCAGGCTTCGGTTCGATTTTACGTGAAGGAACACGCTAGGCGCTTAGGCGCCAGAGCGGTTGACATGGGTTGGGGGCCGACCTAGAATCGTGGTGAGTTGCTCCGATCCGTGTTCGAAGATCCCTTCGATCTGGCGTGCGAGCCGGCCCGTCGAAGGTGCCATCAGAGGAGGTGCTGATATGCGTTCGACTCCAATTGGTATCGCCATGCTGAACGACGAGCGACCCCATGTGTGGCAGGAGAACAACCCTCAGAACGTCGCTGTTGTCAATCAATGGGCTGACATCATTCGCAAGGGCCTCAAAAATGTGGATGGCAGCGCGCCGGAGGTGGTGGTGGGCTCTCAGATCATCACATCTGTGCGCGTGGCCCAAAAGGTGGGCGATGAGCTGCGCCGGGCTGGCTGTCGCGTCCTCATTATGTGCTACAACGTATGGAATTTCCCTTTTCTGGCCTGGCCTTTTCTCAACAGCGTGGGTCGGGACGTGCCTGTGCTGAGCCTCTCCAACAACAATGGCGAGTACCCTGGCAACGTAGGCCTGCTGGCCAGCGATGGTGCGTTGCGGCAGGCGGGTGTGCGCACCCATCGCATCGTGGGCGACATAGACGACCCCAGCGTGCACCAGCAGGTGCTCGATTGGATTCGCGCCGCCGAGGCCGTGACCACGATCCGCAACGAGGTCTATGGCATGTACGGTGGCCATTCCATGGGCATGGAGACTGGCTACTTTCATATGGTGCCCACCATCAAGGCGTTGGGCTGCACGACCCGCCAGGTGGATCAGCTGTGGCTGTTGAAGGTCATGGAGAGCGAGGTCGACGAGGCGGAAGTCGAAAAGGGTTTTGCGTGGCTGCAGCGGATGCTCGGCGATCGCATCCTCTTTGACGGCAAGATGCTGACGCCCGAGACCCTCAAGACCCAGTTGCGCCTCTATCTGGCCATGCAGATCGTGAACGAGGAAAAAGGCTTTGACTTTTGCGGGCTCAAAGGCCAGCGCGAGCTCACCGAGCATGTGTGTCTGGGCGATGTGCCCGAGATGATGATGAACGATCCCTACGATTGGAATGGCCCCAAAGAGCCCGTGGTGTGCGCCACCGAGGCCGATGCATTCGCAGCCGTGACCATGCAGTTGCTCAAATACCTGACCGGTGGCCTGCCAGCGCTCTTTATGGATGTGCGCCTCTATCTGCCCGAGTATGGCCTGTGGGACTGGTGTAATTCGGGCAACCACTCCTCTTGGTATGCCAGCCGGAGCTTTGACCCGGCCGAGAACTATAAGAAGATCACCTTCCATCCTGCGCTCGAATTTTACTTCAAGGCGGGCGGGGCCTCGGTCGAGTTTGACGCGGCTCCCGGTGAGATGACCTTTGCCCGTCTGGGGATATGGGATGATAAGCCATTCATGGCCATCATCAAGGGTGAAAGTCTGGATCTGCCCGAGGCGCAACGCAAGGCCATCAATGCGCAGACCAACCCCACCTGGCCACACGTGCATGCCAAGCTGAGCTGCTCGTTCGACGAGTTCCTGACGGTCTTCCCATGTAACCATGTGCTTGGGGTTTCCGGTGACGTGGTGCGAGCGCTCAACTATGTCTGCGAGATCACAGGCATCGCGCCGGTCGTCCTAGGCCCGGAGGGGGCTGCGCGGTCGGCGCCGATCTGGGAGCGCGTCCTGTAGTCGCCCCCGGCCCATCCGGCTGAGGCTCTGCGGCTGCCCCCATGACAGGAGCCGCGTCCATCTCTGACGCGGCTCATGCTGTGAGTGTGTCAGGTGCAAGGTGGTGAGTCTGTCAGGCTCTGACCAGACCCCAGTTCCTCCCAGTTTCTCAGCAGACCAGCCTGCCCCGCCTTTTTTGGCCGCTCCCCATGGGCATGGCATAATGGGGATACCGAACACCACCCTTTTCAGGCTCGAGGTTCATGTCCAAGTCGATTTCGCTGGCCTGGTCTGCGGGTGTCAGCGAGAAGGAAAGCGCCATCCTGACCGAGACCGTTGAGCGAACGCTCATGTCGCTCTATCTGCGCTATCCCGAGGCGCTGGCAGTGCGGCCACTCCCTGTGCGGGTCTTTGGCAACTGGATTATCCCAGCCCTGTTTCCTGACAGTCCTTATTGGGGCATCCAGTGGTACCTCGATGCCAGCTATGACGCCGAGGTCAAACAGGTGATCGCGCCGACATACCTGGAATTGGTGCGCAAAGAGCCCTGGCAGCAACTCGACGCCCACTATGATCTGGTGCTTCTGGACGAGGATCTGACCGACTTTCCCACGCCGCTGGCGCGCCTGCGCCCCAACTACTACTCGCTAGGCACCTCACTGCCGGGCATCGCCGCGGTCTGTTCGACCTATCATGTGCGCCACCTCGCCGATGAGGATATCGAAGCACTGGCTCTCAAGCGGCTGATTCTCCATCATCTGGGCCATGCCCTGGGCGTGCCCAGCTTTGCGCGCTCAGAGCGGGTGGTGCGACGAGGTCTGGAGCTACACTGCAGCGGCCCTTGTGTGATGCGACATGCCTCCAGTCTGGAGGAGCTGGCCGGGTATGCTCTCGAGGAGGCGGAGATCGCCTGGCCTTTCTGTGAGCGCTGCACGGCCGATCTCTATTCGATCGTGATCAGCCACGCGCGCGACTGGAACTAGGGCCACCTGGCTGTTCCCTGTAGCTCTATGGCTTTGTCGCAGGCTGCCTTGCCAGGGCGAGATCTTGGGCGTTCATATCGAGAGGCGAGGAACTACTGCGAACCTGGTCTAGGCAATAGTGGTGACGTGCTCGAGCGCCTGTGCGATGGCCTGAACATAGATCTCGTGTTCCACGCGGTGTATGCGCGCCTCCAGGTCATCGATTGTGTCAGAGGGCAGGATGGGCACCTCTCTTTGCACGATTACCGGTCCGCTGTCGACGCCCTCGTCGGGAACATAGTGGACCATCACCCCCGTGTGATCGATCTCGCCCCTCTGAAAGGCGTCATAGGCGCGCTCGATGGCGTGCGTACCCGGGAACATCCCGGGCAGCGCGGGGTGAATATTGACCACGCGCCCGGGATAGTGCTTCAGGAAGGTCATGCTAAGCACATGCATCCACCCCGCCAGAACCACCAGGTCCACGGGGAATGAGGCCATCATCTTGGCCAGATCCTCATCATAGCGCTGCCTAGCCCGTGTTCCCGCTCTCTCTCGGTAGGGTCCAAAGGCATGATAGAGGGTTGGAATGCCGTGGCGCTCTGCGCGTTGGAGGGCGTAGGCTGACTTGCGGTTCGACACCACGACGGAGATATGGGTATTCTGCAGCCTGCCCGCCTCGATGGCATCGATAATGGCCTGCAGGTTGGTGCCGTTGCCCGAGACCAGGACCGCCAGATAGTTCATCGCAACACGACCCCCTCCTGTTGCTCTCGAGGCACGATCTGGCCAATGACGACGGCGCCCTCGGCGGCTGTCGAGACGGCCGCATCTACCTCGTCCGGGGCCACGATGACCACGAGTCCGACACCCATGTTGAACACGCGATACATCTCGTCGTGATCCACCTGGCCAACCTCTTCGATGAGTTGGAAGAGGGGCGGCACCTGCCAGGCGCTACGCTCGACCACCGCTGTGCAGTTTGGCGGCAGAATGCGCGGGATGTTGTCCACAAAGCCTCCGCCGGTGATGTGGGCCAGCCCTTTGATCTTGACCGCGCGGCGCATGGCGCGTACATGAGGGAGATAGGAGCGGTGCGGCTCCACCAGAGCCTCGCCCAGCGGACGTCCAAGTCGGTCAGCATAGCCCGCATACGGCGGCTCAAAAACTCGACGCACCAGCGAGAATCCGTTGGTGTGCACCCCGCTGGACGGAAGGCCGATCATCACGTCGCCGGGCTCGACCGCCGAGCCGTCGATGATCTCATCGCGCTCTACGATGCCGACGATGGCGCCCACCAGATCGAGCTCTCCAGGCGAGTAGACCCCTGGCAGTTCGGCCGTTTCGCCCCCCAGGATGGCACAGCCTGCCTCTCGGCAGGCCGCCGCTACCCCACCGACAAGCTCGGCCACCACCTCAGGATCGATGATCGGGCAGGCGACATAGTCGAGAAAGAAGAGCGGCTCGGCGCCCTGCACGAGGATGTCGTTCACGCAGTGATTCACAATATCCCAGCCTAGGCTGGCGTAGCTTCCCAGCGCGGTGGCCACCATGACCTTGGTGCCCACGCTATCCGTCGAGCCCACCAAAACAGGGCTACGCATGTCTCGCAAGCGGCTGGCGTCATAGAGGCCGCCAAATGCCCCTATGCCATACAGCACCTCGGGCCCGTATGTGGAGCGTACGGCCGCACTCATCAACTCGACGGCCTTGTTGCCCGCATCGATATCCACTCCGGCTGCTGCATAAGCGCTCTTTTTGGCCATTTTCTCTATCCTCTACGACTTATCCCGACTGGGATCGATCAGCCTTTCCCCAGGCCCTTGGCGCCGATGTCGGTGCGATACATCGCATCGGGCCAGTGGATGCAGTCCACGGCCCGATACGCGCGTGCGATCGCCTCGGCCAGATCGGGAGCCCAGGCCGTGACGCCCAGCACGCGGCCCCCAGCCGTCAGCACGCGACCGGCGTCATCGCGCCGGGTGCCGGCGTGGAAGATCACTGTGTCGACCAGCTGCGCTGCGCGGTCGAGGCCGCTGATCTCGTGGCCGCGAGCATAGTGACCTGGGTATCCGCCCGAGGCCATCACGACGCACACGGCCACGTGCGGGGCCCAACGCACCGCTTGGTCGGTCAAGTGCCCATCGATGCAAGCCTGCATAATGTCGACCAGATCGGTCTCCAAGAGGGGCAAGATGACCTGCGCTTCGGGGTCGCCAAAGCGGCAGTTGAACTCGAGCACCCTAAAGTCAGGGGCGCCAACTGCTGGTGCATCAGAAGCTGGCCCGCTGACCATCAGGCCAGCGTACAGCGCGCCCACATACGGTGTGCCTGCCGCTGCCAAGCCATCCACCGCTGGCTGGAGCACCTCGCTCACGACGCGCTCGAGCGTGGCCTCATCCAGAACGGGCGCTGGCGCATAGCAGCCCATGCCGCCCGTGTTGGGACCCAGATCGCCGTCATAGGCTGGCTTGTGGTCCTGGGCCAGTACCATCGGCACGACGGTC
>JAFGLK010000098.1 GCA_016928125.1 Anaerolineae bacterium | reverse complement strand
TCTGGACCGAGGTGGCCCTCGATGATCTGACCATCGGGACCTGTTTGCAGGGGATGCTTGCGCTGCCTTTGATGCTGAAGGAATACCCCAAGCCCACAGCGACGCCTACAGCCACTCTCACGCAGAGCCCTACGGCCACCATCACAGCGATCGTGGAGGCAAGCGCTACGGGCACACAGACCGTCACTCTGGGGGAGAGCTCTGCGCCGACATGCACAACGACTCCGGAAGGGAGCGCTACCGCCACGCCTACGCTGACGTGCACGCCCCCGGACGCGGACAGCACGCCCGATGCGGCCCGGCGAGCTCCCGCGCGGAGCGCTCGCTAGCCTGAGACCTTTCGCCGCGCTGCATCTGGCGAGCAGTACGGCTCAGGCCCGAGAGCCAGGGCGACCAACGGCGGAACGGGCAACCTCCAGCGCTTCGGCCCGATCGGTTACCAGCCCCTGCACCTGAGCCTCGCGCACGGCCTCCAATGCGTGCCCAATCTCGGGCCCTGCAGGCTGATGCAGTGCCCTCATCACGTCACGCCCCGAGAGCAGCGCTGAAGGCTCCACCAGTTCCTCGTGGCGCTCAAACCAGGCCTGCACCAATGCGGCCGTGTATCGCGAGAAGCGACCGGCAGCGGGCTCCGCTGTCGCTCCTACTGCATCGGCCATCTCCTCGGCCAGCGCCAGGGTGGCTCCTCCGATGCCATCCGCACGCACCTCTCGGAAATAGCGGTAGATGGCCAGCGAAGACAGGGCGTCATCCTGGCTGAGGCTCTGTGCTCGCCGCGCGGCGAGTATCGTCGCCGCCAAGGAGCGCGCCTCGCGCGTGCTCATGTGCAGGCGCTGGGCCAGCGTCTGTGCGATCTCAGGGCTACAGGCAGCGCCCAGTGCGGCCGCCAGCTTGAGTACGAGCCAGCGAGGACGGCCAAAGGCCAAAGGCTCTCGCCAGTGCCGCACCAGCGTTGGCCGAAAGCGCTCCAATGCAGCCGCGAGTCGCCCGGCATGTGAGCCCTGGCTTTCCTCGCCTGTGATCCAGGGGCCGAGGTCCTGCTCGATAAGCTCCAAGGGCTGGAAAGAGTGGGTCTGCGAGCTCTGGCCTCGAGTCAGCTCCGGCAGGGCCACCTCGAGCACGCCCAGGCGATCCGCATAGGTCAGGATTTCGGCCGAAAGCGGCTGCGACAGGATGTTGAGCAGCTCATCGCGCAGACGCTCTGCGCTCGTGTCTTTGAGCAAAGCAGCCTCACCGCGCGCTTGAGCCGCAGTTTCGGGGGTCAGGTCGAACCCCAGCGCGCCCCTGAAACGGATGGCGCGCAGGATCCTGATGGGATCTTGCGCAAAAGCCGACTGGCTCGTCACACGCAGGCGACGCGCCTGAAGGTCCGCCAGACCGCCGGTGGGATCGATGAGCGGCCCGGGTGGCTCGCCCACTGCGACCGCCATGGCATTCACCGTGAGATCACGCGCGCGCAGGTCAGCCACGATGCCCTGGGCGCGCAGCCCGGCCAGATCCACATGCCACTCCGCAGCGCCCAGCTTGACCACGATGCGCGCCACGTTGCGCTGCGTATCGAGGGGCACGAACGCGCTGCGGATGGCGTCAGCCAGACGGCGGCCCAGCGCCAAGGCATCCCCGTCGACGGCCAGGTCCATATCGTACGAGGGCACCTGAAGCAGCGCATCGCGCACGCTTCCGCCCACCAAGTAGGTGGGCACGGGCTGACCACACAACAGCTCCCAGATGCGTCGCCGCAGGGGCACCCCATCCAGCCAACTCTGGATGCTCTTCTGGATTGCGCTCAGCACCTAGGGCACCTCCTCGCTCTCCTCGGCCAACTGATAGCCAGCGGCCAGCGCTTTGAGATTAATCTCCGCCGTTCCGGCCGGCGCCCTGGCCGACACAGCCGCTTCGAGGGCCTGGCGCGAGACGACGCCCGTCAGCCCGGCCAGGACCCCCAGGCCCACCATGTTGGCCGTGATGCGCCGTCCGGTGGTCTCCTCAGCCACCTGAGTGATGGGCAGGCGATAGGCCTTACTGGTGGGCACGTGCTTGACGTGAACCGAGTCGACGATGAGCAATCCGTCGCGCTTGAGATCGTGGTAGTATGTATCGCAGGCCTCCTGGCTGAGGGCGAGCAGGACATCTGCGCTGATCACCTTTGGATAGTCGATCTCCTCAGTGTCGATGACGACCTCCGATTTGCTGGCCCCGCCTCTGGCTTCAGGACCGTACGATTGGGTCTGGCAGGCGTTTTTGCCGTCGTGTATCACCGCCGCCTCGGCCAGGATGAGGCCAGCCAAGATCAATCCCTGTCCGCCGGAACCTGCCAGTCTGATCTCGGTACGTTCGCTCATGCCTCTCCTTATACCGATCTACGTCAAGAAACTTGGGCCTGGGCTTTGGCGATGATCTTGTCATATTCGGCCACATATTCCGGCAACTCGCGGTCGACCAGCACGCCGCGCACGATCTTCTTCGCCCGCTCTTCCGGGCTCAGATCGGCCGCGGCCCGGACCGTCACGCTGCCCTCCTTGAGCGCGCGCATCATGTCCACCGCAGAGCTGTATCCATTCAGGCGCCCAAAGGTGGTGTGACAATAGCTCACGGTCTCGATGACTGCAAACCCCCGCTTGAGCATGCCCTGCTCGATCAGGCGATCGAGCTCACGGGCGTGATAGACTGTGCCACGGGCCACAAAGGACGCCCCCGCTGCGCTGGCCAGCTCACAGCAGGAAAAGGGGCGATCGATGCTGCCATAGGGCGCCGTTGCAGCCAGAGCGCCCTGAGGTGTGGTCGGCGAGAACTGGCCGCCCGTCATGCCGTAGACGCTGTTGTTGATGACGATCGCGGTCAGATCGATATTGCGCCGGGCAGCGTGGATGAAATGGTTGCCCCCGATCGCCAGGGCATCACCGTCGCCCATGACGACCAATACGTACATATCGGGCCGTGCCATCTTGAGCCCAGTGGCAAAGGCCAGCGCTCGCCCGTGGGTGGTGTGCATTGTGTTGAAATCGGCATAGACGGGCATCCTGCCACTGCAGCCAATGCCCGAGATCATGGCGATGCGGTCCCGATCGACGCCGGATCGATCGACCGCCCGGATGATGGCGCCCAACACGATGCCAATGCCACAGCCTGCGCACCAGACCCCTGGGAACTTTTTCTTGTGTCGCAGGTACTCATAGACATCATAACCTTCACGCATGGCTACCGTCCCTCAATGGCTTCCAGAATCTGACGCGGGGATATCAGTTCGCCATCCACGCGGTTGACGCGTCGCACCTTTGGCTGCCCGAGGACACGCTCCACCTCCAGCACCAACTGGCCAAGGTTCATCTCGGGCACGATCACCCGCTGGGCGCTGGCGGTGAGCGCTTGCACCAGCGACTCGTGAAAGGGCCACAACGTTTTGAGAATCACCAGCCCGACTTTGTAGCGCCTGGCCCGAGCCAGTCTGACGGCGTGCGCCGCCGCGCGCGCCGTCGAGCCATAGGCGAGGATCACCGTACGTGCATCCGTGACCCCGTCGGTGCTGTACAACACCAACTGATCCAGATGATCGTTGATCTTGGCAAACACCCGTTGCCACCAGGGCAGAATCTCGTCCCGGCGGTAGGTGGGGAAGCCTGCGCGATCGTGCATCAGGCCCGTGATATGGTAGCGAAAGCCACGCCCGAAACTGACCAGAGGGGGCACCTCACGCGTCTCATCATAAGGGAAGTACCATTCAGGAGGCACATCGGTCTGCATCCGATCAATAACCTCCACGGGCAAGGCCCCCTCCGGATCAAAGGCCTCGCGCATGTGACTGATCACCTCGTCCATGAGGAGGATTACAGGCGAACGATACTTCTCGGAAAAGTTGAACGCCTCGACGGTGAGGAAAAAGGTCTCTGCCACCGACGTAGGACACAGGGCGATGATTGGATGATCGCCGTGCGTGCCCCAGCGCGCTTGCATCACATCCCCTTGGGAGGGAACGGTCGGAAGGCCTGTGCTCGGACCGCCACGTTGCACATCCACGATCACGCAGGGTATCTCGGCAGCGGCGGCATAGCCGATATTCTCCTGCATCAGTGA
>JAFGLK010000012.1 GCA_016928125.1 Anaerolineae bacterium | reverse complement strand
TCCACCCATGAGGCGAGCCAGCGCGCCAGCTATCTGGTCAAGGTCATCTTTCTCAATCAGGGGACGGATACGCTCGCCCTCGAGTACTACAACACGGCGGGAGAGAAGGAATCGAAAACGCTCGTCAAGGGACCAGCTTTGGGAGAGCCAGACGCTTGGGTCTCGCACACCTTTTACCTGACCGACGCTCGCTTTGACAACGATCTCGAAGGGCAAGCAGATTTCCGGCTCTCTAGCCAGGGCGATGGTGACGAAATCGTGCATCTGGTCGAGGTTTCGGGCCTCTGGGGCGATCTGCCGGTCCCCACACCTGGCAAGTCTACTCCCACTCCGACACGCACGGCCACGCCCACCTCTCCTTCGGTCACTGTGCGCGCCTCATCTGACGCGCCGATCAGCGCTTACGCCCCCGATGCCTCTCGAGGCGATGCCCAGCAACTGCCGATCGACGCGGCCGGGGATGAGCGCATCCTACTGAGCTTCGATCTATCGGAGCTGCCCGCAGGAGCCCATATCCAGGAAGCCATTCTCAGGCTCTACGCCACGAACGCACCTTCGCCCGCCTCGCAGATGGATGTCTATGGCCTACGACGTGCCTGGGAGGAGCAGTCCGTCTCCTGGGAGCAGAGCGCCAGCGGACAGCCCTGGACCGCGCCGGGCGCCAGTGGGCTCGACACCGACCGCGATGCGCTCCCTGCAGCAGAGTTGATCGCAGAGGTTCAGGGGTGGCATTCTTGGAATGTCACCGATCTGGCCAGGGCGTGGATCAGCGGCGGGCGTGAGAATCATGGCCTAATCCTGATCGGGCGACCGGATGTTTCGGCAAAGATCGCTTTCTCCTCCCGAGAGGGCAATCATGCGCCAGAGCTGGTGCTGCGCTACCGTGTGGAGACGCCCTCCTCGCCGACCAGCACCCCTCAACCGACTGCACCTGTGGGCAGCTCACCCATCACGGGCCCCACCATGGCCCCTCCACCAACGAGAATACCCGGGGGCGAGTTGTATGGCGTCCGACAAGATACTTCTATCAAAGCCTGGTTCGAGGACACGAACTATGACCGCTCGCCCTATCTGTCCGTTCGGCAGGGCGATCGCGCAAGCGCCTTGGTGTTGTTCGATCTGACGGACCTGCCGCCAGACGCCCAGGTGCAGGAAGCGCGTCTGAACCTGTACATCCACTATCGCAGCAATCGGGGCACGATGACACTGGAGGCCTATCGTGTGAAACGCCCCTGGGTGAGTGATGAGGCCACCTGGCTACTGGCCAGCCAAGGCGTGCCCTGGTCTGCTGGCGGCTGCAACGATACGCCGCAGGATCGAGACGCGCTGGTCGGCGATTCCCGGCCGATGGAGAGCGAGAATGCCTGGGTGAGCCTGGACGTCACCGACATGGTGCGTGACTGGGCCCTCGACCCGGCCTCAAACCACGGTCTGATCCTCAAGGGCACTGGGGGAGTCGCTGTGCAGTATGGCCTGTCTTCCTCAGAGTGGGATGATCCCGCCTTCAGACCGCAGTTAGTCGTTAGAGCCGACCTCCCCAAGCCGACCAAGTCCCCCTCGCCGACTGCCACGCCTGTGCCTGAGGACAAGCCTACGCCCGACCCCGGGCTGCGCGGGTAGACCTCGCCGAGGCATGTTTTTCTCTCCGCCCCTGCCTTGAGGAAGAGACGGGCGGCCACGCACACGGCGGAGCCGCGCCAGTGCAAGGCAAAGCGCGGGCTGTCGAAATGGGTCTCTTGCAAGCCGCCTAACCTCACCGTCCGGTGAGTACGCGTTAAGGGTCGGTTGCGCTTGCCCACCCAATCCACGTTCAGTCAGCGACCATCCCGTTGCTGGAGGTGGACGAAGGTGAGCGAAGACACCTCGGCCCGGCGCAGGCCGCAGCCAAACTTGACAGCGAGCAGGGCGCGATCCCGCAGGCCCTTGAGTGTGGTGGTGTCTGGGGCATCGTCGGTTGATCGCAGAGGCCCCACCTCCTCGGCTCCGCTTTATGCTCTCCTCATTCCTGGAGTATTATCTGGATAGTGCGGGTCTGGGCTGTCTCGAACGTGCCCGGCTAAGGCGATCGTTCAGGCGTGGCGCACGATGGCGGAGGGCAACTGTGATCACACATCCCGAGGTTGATCTGGATCAGGCGCTGGAGGAGTTGCGGCACAATGCGCTAGGCCTGGTGGCGCCGGGTCTCATGTTCCTGGGTTTTCTGTGGGCCCTGGGCAACATGATGCTGAACGGCATCGTCACCAGCCAGGATACGCCCGGCCTCGCCCTGGTCGTCGCGCTGGGGGCGCTCCTGATTGTGCGTCGGCGCCATCCCAACCTCGCCTGCTGGCTGCTCCTTCCGACCCTGGTGTGCATCCAGGGGCTGATCGTATGGTTTCACCCCAACGCCGCCATGCTCTACCTGGGGCTTATCAGCGTGATCCTGATCAGCTCGGTGCTTGGGCTGTGGCAAGCTATCCTGGGCGCGGCGCTGCTCTGGGCTGTCGGCGTCGGGGTCCTGCTGCGACTGGCGCCCGCGTTCCGCTCGCAGGTCTTTGTATCCTTTGCGCTGTATGTGCTGGCCACGGG
>JAFGLK010000577.1 GCA_016928125.1 Anaerolineae bacterium | reverse complement strand
TCGGGGCGCGCGCGTCGGTGAGCATCGAGCGTCAAGGCGCCATCGAGCGCCGGGTACTCCATGCCCCCGGCCGCGATTTGACGGCCGAGTGGACCACCACGGCCCAGACGACGGCCTGCACGCGGTACTTTTGTCAGAGCCTGGCCGACATCGAGGCCCTCATGGCCATCCCTTACGCGCGGCCCCAGCCGGACGTGGCCGCTTACGAGGCCCTCAAGGCGCGCATCGGCGAGGACGGCCTGGTGGTGATGGGCCTGGGCGATGGCCTGTGCTTCCCCAACGATATGCTGGGCACCGAGTATTGCTGCCTGCTGTGGGCCTCAGAGCCGGAGATCATCCGCCAGATGGTGGCCACGGCGGCTCAGCGCGTGTACGACGTCGTCGAGGCCGCCTGCCGGGCCGGCGTGGACTGCTTTCGCATCGTGGGCGGCGAGTACGCCACCCAGCTCATGGGGCGGCGCGCCTGGGAGGAGCTGGTGGCGCCCTATGACGGGCCGTTGATCGAGCTGATGCACCGCTACGGCGCCATCGCCCACTATCACAACCACGGGAACATGCGGGCGTTCATCCGCGCCATCGCCGCTCTCGGGATCGACTCTCTCGACCCCATCGAGCAGCCGCCCTACGGCGACATTCAGATGGACGAGGCCGCGGCGATGGTGGGCGAGCGGATCTGTCTGGTGGGCGGCCTGGACGACATGGAGGTCCTTGAGACCCGCTCGACCGACGAGGTGCGCCGGCTGGGCGCCGACCTGCTGGAGCGCATGACGACGCCCAGGTTTATGCTGGGCGGCACCTCATCGGGCATCTATGGCGAGGCTGCCGCTCGCCATTTCATCGCGTTGGTGGAGGTGGCTCGGGCCCAGGGCTAGAGCCGCGCCAGGAATTCCGCCGGATCCAGGGTCATCTCCTTCATGCGATGGACATAATACATATAGTGCTCGAAAGGCACATCCGGTGGCACCAGGTGGTCGCACCAGGGGATATAGCCGCCCTCCATCACCAGCGGTGCCACATTAGCCAGCTCGGCGTCGATCTGGGCGGGGCCGGCCTTCATGGCGCGCTTGTCGATGCCCCCGATCAGGCGCAACGGACGGCCGTGCTTTCTGCGGAGCTCCGCGGCGTCCATGCCCGCGGCGCGCTCGATGGGATAGTAGCCCGTCACCCCGCCCTCGAGCCAGAGCGGCATCAGCGGGCCCGAGTCGCCGTCGCTGTCCACAAAGATCAGGTCGATGCCGTGCTCGTGAAAGAGCGAAGTGATCTTTTTGTAGGGCTCCATCATAAAGCCGCGCCACATGGTCGGCGAGATCAGCGGCCCCGCCTTGTAGGCCATGTCCTCCCACATGGTCACATAGTCGATATCCACCTCCTCCACGGCGCGGGTGAGGGTGGCCACGCAAAAGTCGGCCACATAGTCCATCATCTCCTGCACCCACTCGGGATCGTCGTACAACGCCTGTGAGATGCCCTCCAGGCCCATCCAGTTGCGCAGCCAGCCGAAAATCGAGCCGCCGCTGACCGAGATGGGATAGTCGCGCTGCGCCCAGATGCGCTTCTTCTCCTCCCAATAGAGCGGGTACCGGCAGGGCGAAGTGGAGTTGAGGCGCGGCTTGATGACGTTCTCCCAGTCGTCGCGCGTCGCCATCGGAAACTGCAGCCATTGGGGCATGCGCCCCGCCAGGTCGCCCTTGAACTGCTTGCAGATCACGCCGTCGGTGCGCCGAAAGACCTCGTACTGGTCGTTCTCCTCCAGCGTCTCGCGTCTAAAGCCGGGCACCAGGCCCAGCGAGACACCGATGTTCTCGCGCCGGTCGACGCCCAGGTACTCTTGCAGGTGGACGTCCTCGGGCAAGCCCTGCTCATGCCAGAGGTCCAGAGTCTCGGCCCAATACCACATCTCCCACCACGGGCAACGGTCCCGTGGCTCATAGTGCATGGTGGCCAGAAATCGCTCTCGATCGTTCATCGCTTGCACCTCCCCGGTTTTGACCGCGCATACGCACGTGTGCGTGTGGGTGGATTATAGCCCAAGGGGCGCGGAAGCACGAGCATGTCCAGGTCGAGGCCAACTCCAGGCACCATGTAGACCAACTCAATTCCAACCCTCGGCAATCCCTGGGCGCCATCCTGCAATCCCTGTGCATCATGCCGGGACACGATTCCTGAGTATTCTAAAGTCGTGGCGATAGAGCAACCTGAGTTCTGGCGCCCCGCGGGGCCGTGGTCTAGCATCGACAAGTCATCTCGCAAGATCGTATAAGGGGTTTACACCATGACGCTGCTCAAAGTAGCATCTCGCTCCAGTCCAGGGGCTGTGGCAGGGGCCATCGCCGGTGTGGTACGCGACACGGGTGAGGCCGAGTTGCGCGCCATTGGACCTCACGCTGTGAACCAGGCGACCAAGGCGGTCGCCATCGCTCGCACCTTCTTGGCTGCCGATGGCCTAGAGGTTGTCCTGATCCCCTCGTTTGTGCGCCTTGAGAAGGAAGACCGCACAGCACTGAGCTTGCTCGTGCAGGTGCGCTGAGCGACCGGCGCACCTTGGCAGGATAAGATGAGCGGGCCGACCGCCGCTCTGGCCAGGGGCAGGGCGCGCCCGTGTTGCGCTGAAACGGAGCCTGATGGCTGCGGTCTCCGGATGGCTCCAGTCCCTTGGCCTTCCAGGAAGACGTGAGTTACCACAACAGCTCTCGATCTAGAGAGCTGGTTCATTTTGCCCACCGTTGACCTGGCCTCACCCCGGGAAACCCTTGTTCCTGGCCGCTCTCGCGTGGAGCCGGCTTTGAGCAGGCCCGCTGGACGTGCGAGTCCTTTCCCCGTCTCTGGCGATCCGAGCCGTGGAGACGAAGCCACCTGACTTGACAGACAAGAGCCGACCATCCATAATGCGCTGAGCTTGAGCCGCATACCCCCCCAGGCTATAGATGTGCTATGCCCGGTGCGAGGAGATACCTCAGCAAACCCACAGGGAGGCCATACAGATGGAGAAGCGCACGATTGGCGGGTCCGATCTGAACACGACGGTCTATGCCCTGGGCTGCATGCCACTGGGCGCCGGCGGGGGCTGGGGGCCGGTGGACGAGCAAGCCGGCATCGATACCATCCATGCGGCCCTCGATCTGGGGATCAATATCCTGGACGCCGCTGAGAGCTATAACGAGGGACGCGCAGAGGAGATCGTGGGCAAGGCCCTGGCCGGCCGGCGCGACAGGGTCATCCTGGCCACCAAGGTCAGCCCCGGCAACGTCGAGCCCGCCACCCTGCGGGCCCACTGCGAGGCCAGTCTCAGACGCCTGCAGACCGACTATATCGATCTCTATCAGATACATTGGCCCATCCGCGACCACTCGGTGCCCGACGCCCTGGCCACGCTGGTGGATCTGAAGGCCGAGGGCAAGATCCGGGCCATGGGCGTGAGCAATCACGGCGTGGAGGACATGACCGAGGTGCTGGCCACCGGCGCGCCGATCGTCAGCAACCAGTTGCACTACAACCTGGTCTCGCGCGCCATCGAGGCCGAGATCGTGCCGCTCTGCGAGGAACACGACATCGATGTGATGGCCTACATGCCCATGCTGCAAGGGTTGCTGGTGGGCATCTACGACAGCCCGGATCAGGTGCCGCCCTTTCGGGCACGCACGCGGCATTTCAAAGCTGAGCGCTCACCCGCCTCGCGGCACGGTGAGCCCGGGGCGGAGGAGGAGCTCTTTGCGGCGCTCAAGCGCGTGGATGAGATCGCCCAGGATCTAGGCGTGCCCATGGTGGGCCTGGCGCTGGCCTGGGTGGCGGCCAAGCCCTTCATCTGCAACGTGCTGGTGGGCGGGCGCAAGGTCGACCAGTTCAGCGAGAACATCCGCGCGGCGCTGGCGGCTGGGGAAAAGATGACCCCCGACGTGGTGGCCGCGCTGGATCAGGCCACCGAAGCGTTGCGCGTCAAGCTGGGCAACAACCCGGACTACTGGCTCTCGGGCGTGGAGGCTCGCTCGCGGTAGCGAGCATCGCCAACATGGCCTTCTTGGGAGGATGCCGCGCCTGCCAGGCGCGGACGCGCGCTCACGGTAGCAGGTCCTGGCGAACGCAGACCTGTCAGGTCGCTGCGACCTGACAGGTCTCCTCAGAGAATAGCCGGCCCCGGCCTGTTTCGCTGTCCCCAGCCTCTAGACAGCCGCCGCGATCAGATCGACGCACTGCTCGATGCTCACGCGGCCCGTGTTAAGCACCAGATGGTAGAGTGTCGGATCGTTCACATCGACCTCATAGAACGTGCGCAGATACTCTGCCGAGGCGTGGTCGCGCTCCTCGATCCGCTCGCGCGCCTGCTCTGTCGAGAGATCGCTGGCGGCTTGCAGACGCAGGACGCGATCGGCCATAGGCGCCACGATGCGCACATGAATCGCCTTCGGGTAATCTGCCAGCACGGCCTGGCCGCCGCGCCCCACGATGAGCACATCATCACGGTTGTAGGCCGCATAGATCGCGCCCCGGATCAGGTTGATGGCCCATTCCTCGTCCAGCAGCTCCAGTCTTCGCGCGTAGCCAGGGTCACCCCGACGCAGTGAGGAGAGATCCACCACCGAGCG
>JAFGLK010000097.1 GCA_016928125.1 Anaerolineae bacterium | reverse complement strand
GCCGCAACGATGCCTGGTTCCAGAGCCACTATCCCGATCTGATGGATCGTCGGATCGCCTATTTCTCGGCCGAATTCGGCCTGACCGAATGCATGGCCATGTATTCGGGGGGCCTGGGCGTGCTGGCCGGCGATCATCTCAAGGCGGCCAGCGACCTGGGGCTGCCGATGGTCGCCGTCAGCCTCCTCTACCAGCAGGGCTATTTCCGACAATATCTCAATGCCGATGGCTGGCAGCAAGAGTCATATCCTCTGCTTGACCTGTATAACCTGCCGATTCAGCTCGAACGCGACAGCCGCGGTGAGCCGGTGACGGTGAGTGTGGGCTTTCCAGGGCGTGATGTCATAGCCCAGGTATGGTGCGCTCAAGTGGGGCGCACGCCGATCTATTTTCTCGATACCAATATTCAGGCCAATCGGCCCGAGGATCGCAGCATCACCGGCCAGCTCTATGGTGGGGATGAGGAACTGCGCATTCAGCAGGAGCTCATCCTGGGCGTGGGGGGCTTGCGTGCGTTGAGCGCGCTAGGCATCGAGCCTACCCTCTGCCACATGAATGACGGCCACCCCGCATTTCTGGCCCTCGAACGCATCCGAAAGACCATGCAAGAGGATGGCCTGTCTTTCGATGAGGCTCGCGAGCTCACGTCGGCAGGCAATGTCTTCACCACCCACACGCCGGTTCCGGCCGGGATCGATCGTTTTCCGATCTACCTGCTGGATCGTTACCTATCGAGCTACTATGCTGATCTCGGTCTGGGGCGCGATGGCTTTCTGGCGCTCGGCAGTCCTATCAACGCAAGCTTTGGGGACGTATTCTCCATGGCGGTGCTGGCTCTCCGCCTCTCGTCTACGGCCAACGGTGTCAGCGAGTCGCATGGCCAGGTGGCCAGGGCCATGTGGCGCGATCTATGGCCCGGCACCCCCGCCCAGGAGGTCCCGATCACATCGGTGACCAACGGTGTGCATATGGCTTCCTGGATGTCTCACGATACGGTGAATCTGCTGTTACGCTATCTAGGCCCACGCTGGGTAGAGCGTCCTGAGGATCTCAGCCTCTGGGAGCGGGTGGAGCGCATCCCGGACGAGGAGCTCTGGCGCACCCACGAGCGCAGACGTGAGCGCCTTGTGGCCATCTCGCGGGAGAGACTGGCACGTCAGTTTGAGCGCCGCGGTGAGACGCCGCGTGGCTTGGCCGAGGCGACTGAGGTGCTCGATCCGGAGGCGCTCACGATCGGGTTTGCGCGACGCTTCGCCACTTACAAGCGCGCTTTGCTTTTGTTCCGCGATCCCGATCGTCTGTCTCGTATTCTCAATGACCCTGACATGCCCGTGCAGATCATCTATGCCGGCAAAGCGCACCCGCGCGACAACCCCGGCAAGGAGTTCATTCGCCAGATCGTTCACCTCACGCGTCGCGAGGATATCCGCCGCCGTGTGATTTTCCTGGAAGACTATGATATGTCGTTGGCGCGCTATCTCGTCCAGGGCGCGGATGTCTGGCTCAACACACCGCGGGTCGGATTGGAGGCCAGTGGGACCAGCGGGATGAAGGCGGCCGGCAACGGGGTGCTCAATCTGAGCACGCTTGACGGTTGGTGGCGCGAAGGCTACAGCCCGGCTGTGGGCTGGCGCATCGGTAGCGGCGAATCATATGAGGATGATGCCTACGGGGATGAGATTGAAGCGCAGGCGCTTTACGATCTACTGGAAAAAGATGTGGTGCCGCTCTTCTATCAACGCGGCAGCGATGGTCTGCCGCGCGAATGGATTGCCAAGATGAAGGCGGCCATGGGCCAGATCGCGCCCCATTTCAACACCCATCGTATGGTGCAAGAGTACGCCGAGAGGATCTATGTGCCAGCCACGACCCGCTACTTGAGGCTGCACGCAGATGAGGCCCAAGAGGGCCGCGAGTTGGCTTCTTGGCTCGAGCGCGTGCGTGCCCATTGGGGCCAGGTTCGTATTGTGGATATCGAGGGGAGCCAGGGCCAAGGCGGGAGCGTCGGCGATGAGATTCGCATCGCGGCCAGGATCCATCTGGGCGAGCTATCCGCCAGGGATGTCATGGTGCGGGTCTACTACGGCCCCATCGACAGCGAGGGCGGCATCAGCGACTATCAGGTGGGGCCGATGCATGCCTCAGCGCCGCTCCCTGCCTCTGATGGCGCGCTGACCGGGCCGAACGAGCAGACCTTTGTTGGCACCTTGATATGCAAATCCAGCGGACGTCTGGGCTATACGGTACGCGTGACCCCACATCATGCCAGCCTCGCTACCACCGGCGTGCCCGGCCTTTCCCTTTGGGCGAGCTGAGCTGTCACCTCGCCTGCACCCGAGACCGGCTCCGGCCGAGTTCAGCGGATATCAGCGCTCAACATGCACTGGCCGCGGGGCTCGGCCTTGTTGCTTCTGGCGATAGATTGGATCGCGGCCTTCGGTTGCGATGCGAATGCTGGCACACGAGTGAATCTGCCGCAGAGCAAAGCACACAGCGCCCGGGAGGGTAGCGGGGCGTTCAGCTTGCCGCTATAATGCGGATCGAGGCCTGAACAGGATGGGGCAGCCGGTCGCGCCCCCGCGAGGTAGCCATGCCGCCTGATCCTTTCGAATGGCTCGAAGCACATCTTGGCCCGATTCCAGCCTCAAACGCGGCTGAGTTCTGGTACGAGCGCATGGATACACAATCTGGGCGCAGCCTGCCTGGCATCTATGTGCCCTTCGATGGCTCCGAGCGTGCCCATTTCTGCGATCGGGGCGCCATCCTCGACTTCGCATTGGCGGTGGGTCTGGGTCGCGTGCTCGATTTCGGGCCGGGCGACGGCTGGCCGTCGCTCATGCTGGCCGCCCGGGTGGATGCTGTGGTGGGTGTAGATGGCAGCCCTCGGCGGGTCGCCGTGTGCCAGGAGAACGCGATTCGTCTCGGCATTGAGAACGCCAGCTTTGTGCATGTGCTTCCAGGAGAGCGATTGCCTTTCGCTGATGAGACATTCGATGGCGTGACTGCGGCCTCTTCGGTCGAGCAGACGCCCGATCCAGAGGCGACGCTGCGCGAGCTCTACCGTGTGCTCAGAGCAGACGGGCGATTGCGGCTGAGATACGAGGCCCTCGAGCGCTATCGTCGCGGCGAGGAGCAGGATCTCGCCTGGGGCAGCGTCGGTGCGGGCCGCTCGAGGCTGCTCTTGTTCCAGCGGCATATCGAGGCAGAGTATGTCCGCCATCTGGGTTTGATCCTGGATCTGCCGCTGCCCGCTCTGAAGGATCGGCTCAGCGGTTCCGGTTTGCCTGGCTATTCAGAGCTTACGGCCAGGATGCTGGCGCCACTTCTGGAGCATGTCCACGAGGCGGCCATGTGGACCACGCGCCATCCAGCTTGTGAGACCTGGTTAGCGTGGCTACAGGAGGTGGGCTTTCGAAGCGCCGTGGCCACGGACAGCGGTGAGCGAGCCGCCGGGCGCCTCTACGACTCGCTGGCTGCGGCGCAGCGACCTGCGGAGAGGCCCGCCGTGGATGCCCTGCTCGAGCCGGTGGTGCAGGCGGCGCTGGCCCGAGACGTGGGGTGCGTGCTCTGGGCAGGCGGGCGGGAGCCGCCCATTACCGCGGTCAAGTAGACGACTCATAGAATCCTGGCTACACCTTCAGGGCCGGCAAATGGACATGCGGCAAGTGGACATGCGAGATATCCAAGCCATCATTTTTGATTTCGACTATACCTTGGCCGATTCATCTGAGGGCATCGTGCGCTGCGCCAACTATGCTCTGACTGAACTCGGATTCGAGCCGGCATCGGGGGCCTCCATCCGGCGGACCATCGGGCTGGCGCTGGACGAGACCTTCCTGGCATTGACGGGCCAGCGAGATCGCCAAGCTATGGATGCTTTTGGCCGATTGTTCATCGAGCGGGCCGACCAGATCATGGTCGCGCATACCGTGCTTTTGCCTGGCGTGCGGGAAGCGGTGGCCCGCCTGAGGGCGCTCTCGCTGCCGCTGGCGATTGTCTCGACCAAGTTCCGCTATCGCATCGCGACGACGCTGCGGCGGGAGGGGTTGAAAGGCGATTTCCCGGTCATCGTGGGCGGTGAGGATGTGCGGGCCTTCAAGCCCGATCCGGAAGGGCTTCTCATGGGTGCGCGCCAATTGGGCAGCCGACCGGGCGCGATATGCTATGTGGGCGATAGCCTGACCGATGCCCGTGCAGCGCAGCTCGCCGGGATGCCCTTCGTGGGCGTGCTCTCGGGCGTGACCCCGGCGAGTGCCTTTGATGGCTTGCCCAGGCGGGCGCTTCTGCCCGGCGTGCACGCGCTCCCGG